>JAYTVX010000390.1:0-18501 GCA_043743775.1 Bacteroidales bacterium
AAACTTAAGAAAATGTAATTTTAGCGTTTTAAAGTTACAAAAAGAAATATATCAATTTTACAATTAAACCAAATGCTTATTGCTATGGAAAAAGTTTCATCAAGATTAGCGGCACTGGCAGAATCACAAACACTTGCCATGTCACAGAAGTGCAAAGATTTAAAAGGTAAGGGATTTAATGTAATAGATTTAAGCGTGGGTGAACCTGATTTTCACACCCCCGATTTTGTTAAGGACGCGGCCAAAAAGGCCATTGACGATAATTTTTCACTCTATAGTCCAGTACCTGGATTTCGCGATTTGCTTGAGGCAATTTCAAATAAATTAAAACGCGAGAATAACCTTGATTATGCTCCTGAGCAGATTGTTGTATCGAATGGGGCTAAGCAGAGTTTAACCAATATTCTATTAACTCTAGTAGATAAAGGCGATGAAGTCATTGTTCCAGCACCTTACTGGGTAAGTTACGTTGAACTGGTAAAGCTTGCCGAGGGGAAAAGCGTTGTAATTGAAACGGGTATAAAAGATGACTTTAAAATTACCATAAAGCAGCTTGAGGCTGCTATTACACCCAAGTCAAAACTATTAATCCTCTGCTCACCTTCAAATCCAACGGGAAGTATCTATAATCATGACGAGTTACTCGCTATTGCAAAAGTTGTTGAAAAGAATCCAAATTTATTCGTGATCTCGGATGAGATTTACGAACACATCAATTTTATTGGTAAACACGAAAGTATTGCTCAGTTTGAAAGTATTCGCGATAGGATAATTATTATTAATGGTGTATCGAAAGGTTATGCCATGACTGGTTGGAGAATTGGCTACTCCGCTTCGGCGAAATGGATTGCAAAAGGAAGTATTAAACTGCAGGGCCAAATTACTTCCGGAGCAAGTTCTATAGCGCAGAAAGCAGCAACCGCTGCAATTAACTCTGATGGTTCTTACCCAGAACTTATGCGTAAAACATTTAAGAAACGTCGTGATTTTATGGTGGATGCTCTTTCGAAAGTTAAAGGATTCAACATCAATGTTCCAGAGGGTGCTTTTTATATTTTTCCTGAGATTTCATATTTCTTTGGTAAAACCGATGGGAATTTAACCATTAATACTTCTGATGATTTTGCAATGTTCTTACTTAATACAGCGCATGTTGCGCTTGTTCCGGGTAGTGCATTTGGAGCACCTGATTATATTCGCTTCTCTTATGCTGCATCTGATGAGCAGTTAAAGGATGCAACTGAAAGGATTGCAAAAGCGGTTGGGTTGTTAAAATAATTTAGCCTTGATTAGTTTATTTTTTTATGTTGCTGTGATTCAGTGATACTGTTATTTTTGTGTTTAAATTTGTATATAATAATTTAGATTGAACTGTTAGCAATGACTATTATAATATCAAAACATAGTAAGGGTTATCTTATCACTGGAGCAATTGCTGTCGTAGTAATTCTGTTTATCATTAGTTTGAACTATTATAATCGGATGTACCGCTCGAATGTTGAACTAGAAAAGGATAAACTTCTTCTTATCCCAACAGGTTCCGATTTTAATGTTGTAGTTGATAGTGTTAGGAAGAATAATCTAGTTATCAATATTGAATCATTCATTAAAACTGCGAACTCTCTGGGTTACGCTCATAAAGTTAAGCCCGGATGCTATAAAATAAAGAAAGGGATGAGCAATCGGAGCATTATCCGAATGCTCATTTCTGCCATGCAGTCGCCCATAAAAGTTACCTTTAATAACGTTAGAACCCCAGAACTGCTTGCTGGAAAAATATCGAATCAGATTGAGACTGACTCCTTGTCAATAATTAGACTTTTTAAGAAGGTTGATACTGCTGAGAGTTATGGTTTTAATGATAAAACATTTATATCGATGTTTATCCCTAATACCTATGAACTATACTGGAACACCGATGTTAAATCTTTTTTTGATAGGATGAAACGGGAGTACGAAAAGTTCTGGAATAAGGAGAGGGACGAAAAGGCTAAAATGTTAGGATTAAAACGCGATGAGATTTCAACCATTGCTTCAATTATAGAGGAGGAGACCAATAAACGTGATGAGCGATCAAGAATTGCAGGTGTATACATTAACAGGCTTAAAACGCACATGCCCCTTCAGGCCGATCCTACCATTAAATTCGCGCTAGGTGATTTTAGCATTAAGAGGATACTGACAAAACAGCTCGATGTAAAATCACCCTACAATACTTATAAGAACTTAGGGTTACCTCCTGGTCCAATTTGTTGTCCATCGATATCATCGATTGATGCAGTTCTTAACTATGAAAATCACAAGTACCTTTACTTTTGTGCTAAGGAAGATTTTTCGGGTTATCATGTTTTTGCAAAAACGCTAACAGAGCACAATCGAAATGCAAACGCTTACCAGAAGGCATTGAATAAGGAGCGGGTTTTTAAGTAATAGTTCAGGGTTCAGGTAACACGGAACAACTTCGCCTACACTATATTCACCTCCATTTCGAGTTCGATTCCAAACTGGTCGAGAACTGATTTTTGAATATCTTTGGCAAGGTTTATTATTTCATTTCCAGTAGCATTTCCATAATTGATAAGAACAAGTGCCTGATCCTTGTGAACACCACAATTTCGAACCTGTTTACCTTTCCAACCGCACTGCTCAATCAACCATCCTGCAGGAATTTTTACATTGTTCTCCGCTGCAGGATAGGATGGAACTTTATCAAATTTGCTTTTAATACCTTCGAAAACTTCGATTTTTACGACTGGATTCTTGAAAAAACTTCCAGCGTTTCCAAATTCAGTTGGATCGGGAAGTTTGCGTTTACGGATATTAATTACAGCTTGCCGAACAGTATTGACAGTCTTCGCACCAAGTTTCTCAATTTCTTCGTCGATATTTCCATAATGGGTAATTAGGGTTGGCTTTTTGGATAATTTAAAGTAAACGCTAGTTACGATTATTTTATGCCTTAGGTCGCCCTTGAATATGCTATATCTATAATCGAAGAGACATTCAGCGTTACTTAGTTCAACCATTTTTTTTGTGATGATATTTAGCCCTTCAACCATTACGATAGTATCCTTTGCTTCAACTCCATAAGCTCCTATATTTTGGATTGGACTCGCGCCAACATCTCCAGGTATCCATGATAAATTTTCTAAACCGCCTAATCCCTTTGAAACACTCCATTCAACAAGTGAATCCCAACGTACCCCAGCTCCAACACGAATAGTAATGGTTTCAAATGCATCTTCGATAACCTCAATGCCAGAGATTGTAGGATGAATAATTAGCCCTTCAAAATCTTTAGTAAAAACAATATTACTTCCTCCTCCTAGAATTAGGATAGGCAAGTTGTAGTATGAAGCATAGTTGAGAGAAAAGGAGATTTTATCAGGTTTACTGGCGTCAACAAAAAAGCGAGAATTAACGTCTAACCCAAAGGTATTTCTCGATTTTAAAGGGTAATCCTTTTTTATCTCAATCATATCTTTTTTTAACAAAGATAAGCAATGCTGAACAAATCGCCTCGCTTAGGGTTTTATTTCTATCTTAGCATCTTCAACTTTTAACCTATGGCTAGAATTATTGTTTTTGCTACTACCGATTTAGTTTCCGATCAGCGAGTTCATCGTACTTCAATATCATTACAACAAGAGGGTCATAAGGTACTTACCATTGGTCGAAGATTAGCCGATACTCCAAAGAAACTTGACAGGAAGTACAGCGTGAAACATTTTAGCATGATATTTAGAAAGGGTTTTCTTTTCTATTTTTTCATAAATGTTAGAATATTCCTTTATCTGCTATTCCATAAGTTTGATTTGGTTTGCTCTAATGATCTCGATACTCTTTTAGGATGTCGATTGGGCTGCCTTATACGTAGGAAACCAATCGTTTACGATAGTCATGAATATTTCACCGAGACACCTGAACTAATTGGTAGATCTTTTACTCGAAGAATATGGTTAATCATAGAGAAGCTATGCCTAAAAGGGATTAAATATTCATCTACTGTTTCGGAAGGAATAGCAAATGAGTATAATAAGCGGTATGGTATTAATATGGTAGTGATTAGAAATCTTCCGTTAAGAAACGAAAATTTTGGACATAAGAGCGCTCGACCAACAATTATATATCAAGGTGCATTGAATAAGGGTAGAGGTTTAGAAGTAGCAATTGAAATGATAAAATATTTACCCTGCTATTATTTAATGATAGTTGGTAGTGGCGATTTGGAACTAAAACTTCGAAAACTTGTAATTGAATTGGATTTAGTAGATAGGGTTGAGTTTAGAGGAAGATTGCCCTATAATAAGTTACATGAATTAACATGTAAAGCTTGGCTTGGTATTTCGTTAGAGGAAGATCTAGGCTTAAGTTACAGGTATGGTTTACCGAATAAACTTTTCGATTATATTCAAGCACAAATTGCGGTAATGGTAAGCGAACTGCCTGAAATAGTTAATATTGTTGAACATTATGGTATTGGAATAGTCGCTAAAACCAGAGATCCGAAAGAGCTCGCTGATTTAGTTATAAATTTTATTGAAAATAAGGATAAAAGAGAAATCACTATTAAAAACCTTGGTATAGCCTTTAACGAATTAGTCTGGGAAAATGAGAAGCCTATATTTTTAGAATTGTATAAGAATGCTTTAGGGGGTTAATATTTATTGAAGCTAACAACTTCGTCAATGGTTTTTCTTTTTTTCTCTCTAATTTCATCGTTCGAAGCGTATCCAAGGGTAATGATCAGGATAATCCTTTTGCTTTTCGGAATATTTAGCAATTTTCTTACCGAAGTCTCGTTAAACCACCCCAAAATGCAAGTTCCTAGACCTTCAGCGGTTGCTTGAAGGCATATTTGTGCTGCCGCAATTCCAATATCAATAAGGGGTAATTTTTTATCCTTAACCAAACTTCCAAAGTTAGAATTGAAGTTTGCTGGTTCCAACGCTATCACAATGTGAATAGGGGCTTGTTTCGTATAATGGTTTATACCAATAACGCTATTTGATGTAGCTTCAGCAACTTTATTCTTCAATTCAGGTTCATCAACAACAATAAATTTCCATGGTTGAGCATTGCAAGCAGAAGGGGAGATGCGACCAGCCTCAAGTATCCTTTCTAGTTTATCCTTTTCAACCATATCGGGTTTATACCCACGAACGCTCTGTCGGTTGTTAATCAACCACTGAAAAACTTCACTATTGTTGTTTTGTGTACTCATCTGCAATTTGTTTAATAATATTCGATTCAATAGTTACCTTGCCAAATCCGCTCTGAGCAAGCGTTATCATTCCTTTTGCTACATCTTCGGCATAAATACCCTTGAATTTTCTAATTGGGCCGACAAATATAAAACTAAAAATCTTGAAGAACACTATTGCCACTTTTTCGCTAAAGCGAAATTCGCTTCGGTTTCCGAGTAGGAGTGATGGTCGGACAATTCCGCAATAATCGAAATCGACTTGTTTAACAGCTTCCTCCATTTTACCTTTCGTTTGGAGGTAAAAATTATTGGTAGCGGGGTCGGCCCCGAGTGAACTCACAACAATAAAGCGTTTTGCTTTTGCTGCTTTTGCTTGCTTGGCTATCTCAACAACCAGTTCAAAATCAACCTGAAAGAATGCCTCCTTTGAACCCGCTTTCTTCATGGTCGATCCTAAGCATACAAATATATCATCTATTCCCTCAGGGATCTTTATTGATTCTGGAGTAAAGATGATACGCACAACTCTTTCGGACAACAATTCAGGCGCTTTGCGAGCATAGGCATAAACCTTTTGATAATCGGGATGCTTTGCTAATAGTTGAACTAAGTGACTTCCTATAAGCCCTGTGGCTCCGAATACTGCTGCCGTTTTCATGTTTCAAAAATTTGAATTTTACTTTAAACGTACAAAGTTAGTAGGAAGAATTAATAAATCATGGCTTAATCAAAACCTTAACCATCAGGAGTAGCAAAAACTAAAATATAACCTTAATCAGTAAGGTAAATGAAGTTTTTTAAATTACATGAAACACTACTAGAGCGATAAGTTCTAAATTATATTTCTTAAAAGTTTATTTATGAGTTTTTAAAAGTTTGGTTATCTTAAAATTCATGGTGTTATAAATGTTTAAGAATAAGTTTATCGGGATTAATCTATATATGATTTTTAAACTAACTATGAACTATAGGGTTTACTTGCTTATCGGTTTAATAGTTAATAACTTTTTTTTGTAACCTATTGACACGTGTTAAATATAAGTTGAACTTACTAATACCTTAAAACCTAACTAAAACCTATTTTAATTATGAAGAAATTTTTTGCCATCCTGCTTATAGCAGGACTAGGAAGTTTTATTATGAACTCCTGCCAGAAAAATGAGGATCAAAAATCTGAACAAATTCCAGTTGTAAGTAATGTCTTTCACGAAATGGGCTGCGAACTTTTACCTACTGCGGAATATGCAAAGATTCCAATTTCTAAAATACCAGATATTGCAGTAAAGGCAACTATGGTTAATTTAAGTGTACCACCAGTTGGTGATCAAGGTGGTGAGGGTTCGTGTGTTGCATGGGGCACAACTTATGCTGGTCGTAGCATCGATTGGCAATTTGATCACACTGCATCATGGAGTACAAGTGTAAATATTTTTAGCCCTGAGTATGTCTATAATCAGATTAAAGCTAAAAGATCATGTGGATCAGGTTCTTATGTTACCAGAGGGTTGGATTTACTAAAATCACAGGGAGTTTGTACATGGTCTTTAATGCCATACACAGATGTAAGCTGTACGACCATGCCAACTACTGCTCAAAAAACTGCAGCAGCTAATTATAAAATTATTGGTTATAGCACTGTTACTATAACTACAGCAGCCATTAAGAACTTCTTGGCTGCAGGAAAGCCTGTAATTGTAGCAGGTTCAGTAAATAATGCTTTTATGTATCTTGGAAACAATCAGGTATTATCTGCATTTACAGGGAGTTCTTTAGGTGGTCATTGTTACTGTATCGTAGGTTATGATGATACTAAAGGTGCTTTCAAGTTTATGAACTCTTGGGGATCCAGTTGGGCATCCTCAGGATTTGGATATATCGCTTATGGATATGAAACATCATGGTGGAGAGAAGCTTATGTAATTAATTAATTCTACAAATTTTTTATGAAAGCAAAGCCCTTCTGGTTTCAGAAGGGCTTTATTCTTTTTATAATTGGTTTTATAACTCTATTTTTTTTCATTCTTTTTAGTATCCCCCAGCCTGCCCATCCTTCCTCGATTCTGATGCTCCAAAATATACTCCATTCTTTACATCGAACATGATTGCCTGATAACCACCATAACCATCGAGGCTATAGCTTACTTTGTGCCCCTTTGCAAGTAATTTGCGAATCTCTTGATAGTCAAACCCCGATTCGAGGTAAACAATTCCACCGTCGGTCATTCGTTCATCTGTTGGCTCAGAACTCCCTTCGTGCATAATCCTGGGGGCATCACCCGCTTCCTGTAAATTCATTCCAAAATCGATAAGATTAACAATTACTTGTGCATGCCCTTGTGGTTGCATCGAACCCCCCATAACACCAAAGCTAATCCATGGTAACCCATCTTTTGTAATGAAACCTGGAATTATTGTATGGAATGGACGTTTCCCGGGTTCAAATACATTTGGATGTTCCTCGGTAAGCGAAAACATCTCACCACGGTCTTGAAGGACAAAGCCTAGTCCTGTAGGTGTCATCCCTGAACCCATTCCTCGGTAATTACTTTGAATTAGCGATACCATATTTCCATCCTTATCGGCTACTGTTAGATAAATAGTATTTCCGATTTGAAGTTTGCCCTCATCATACATATTCGCTGCACGATTTTGGCTAATCAATTTCACCCTCTCCTTTGCATACTCCTTTGATATTAGCTGTTTGTAAGGAATTTTAGAAAAATTTGGATCGGCATAATAGCGAGCCCTATCCTCAAATGCTAACTTTTTTGCCTCAATGAAAAGGTGCATATACTCTGCACTTCCAAAGCCCATCGATGCGATATCGTAGTTCTCAAGAATATTTAGAATTTGAAGTGTCGCAATTCCTTGACCATTGGGCGGTAGCTCCCAAATATCATAACCTCGGTATGATGAAGAGACAGGGTCAATCCACTCAGAGGTATGCGATGCTAGATCTTCGTAACTGAGGAATCCACCCTGCTTTTTCATGTAGGCATCGATAGTTCTAGCAATACTCCCCTTGTAAAATTCATCCCTCCCTTTTTGTGCTATCTTCTCTAATGTATTAGCTAGAAATGGGTTTTTAAAGATTTCTCCCTTAGCAGGAGCCTTCCCATTTGGCATATAGATATCGGCAAAACCTTCGAAAAGTTTTAACTTCTCTGCATTTCGTTTCCAGTAGTATGCAATCAGCTCTGATAGAGGAAATCCCTCACGAGCATAATTTATAGTAGGTTGAAGAATTTCCTCCATTTTTAGCTTGCCAAACTTATTATGAAGTTCAAACCAGCCATCAACGCACCCGGGAACTGAAACAGGCAATGGGCCTAATGCTGGAATATGCTTAAGCCCCTTTTCCTTGAAGTAGGCCAAAGACAATGATTTTGGTGAACGTCCGCTAGCATTTAGGCCATAAAGTTTTTGAGTTTTAGCATCCCATACTATAGCAAAAAGATCACCCCCTATACCTGAACCTGTAGGTTCTACCAGCCCCAGCATAGCATCGGCAGCAATTGCTGCGTCAACAGCTGATCCACCTTTTTTAAGAATATCTATAGCAACTTGAGTTGCTAATGGTTGGCTGGTACAAGCCATCCCATTTTTTGCTACAATCTCTGATCGGGTAGCGAAATTTAGTCCAGTCATTCTATCCTGAGCGACGATAGCCATTGGAATTAGAAGAAGTAGTAATATTAAACTTTTCATATACCTGAGTTTAACTTTAATTAATATTTATGAATAGAGAGTAGACAAAGAAACCACCCTTTTGAGGTGGCTTTCTTCAATGAAAGGATTTTTAGAATCCAAAAATATCTTCAAGTTTCAATTTTGTAACAGGTCCATAAAGTTGTTCTAACTTAGTAAATTCTAAATCAGACTCTTTGCCCAGAATTATATATGTTTTGGGTTTTCCTTTGATGTACTGTTCCTGAAACTTCTTTACATCAGCGAATGTGATTGTAGGAATTTTTATGAATAACTCTTTCCTGATATCCGTTTTTCTTCCCATTTTCTGAGCATCAAGATAATCCCAAAGTAGATTCATTTTTGATAATCTTTCGGTGCGAATATCAGTAATTAATGACTCTTTTGCTAGGTTAAAGGCGTTCTCTGATTCGGGCATCTGGTCAAAGAGTTCGTTAAAAGCATTGAATGCATCAGTTACTTTGTCGTTCTGTGTGGCAATAAAGCTAGTATTCATAAAAGGTTTATCAAGTGCATCAGGAGTATTGAAAGTTGAACGAGCAGTATATGCTAATCCACGCTTTTCACGTAATTCTTGAAAGACTATAGCATTCATGCCACCACCAAAATAGCTGTTATACGTATTTACCACTGGAAGCAATTCCTGATTATAGGGAATGCTTCGGGCAACCGTTTGAAGATATGATTGTTTCGCCTCATAATGAGCAAAAACTATCCTATTGGTTGGTGTTTCGAGTTCGGGAAACTTCTTTTCAACTGGTTGAGGATTAAAAGATTTTGGAAGTTTGTGATACAGCGAAAGCATTTTCTTAAGTTCATCCGCTTTAAGAGGTCCGTAGTATACTATTTTGTGAGTATAACCTGATAAGCCTTTAATCTTTGCTGTTAAATCCTCTGATTTTAAACTCTTAAGCTGATCATCTGAAAGAATATTCGTAAAAGTCGATTTCGGACCAAAAGTAGCATAGCTAACTAACCCATCGAATACCGAACGTTGAACAAGTTTGCTATCGGTTCTTGATTTTAAAACATTTCCAATGTAGTTCTCAAGTTTAGTTTGATCAGGTTTACAGTCATTGATGATACTCTCCATCAGTGCAACTGCTTTATCAGCATTATCGCTTAATCCAGAAACAGTTATAATAGTTTCATCTACACTTACAATTATATTGAAAGTGCAGGCTATTCTGTAAAACTCTTGAGCTATTTCATCGGCTGAAAGTTTTGACGTTCCAAGAAGTTGTAAATATTGAGCAGCCAAACTTAGAGATGGATCACTATTACTACCAAATGGAAAATAGTACACTAGGTTAAAGGTTTTATTCTCAATATTCTGCTTGCTAAGTATTTCAATCTCTTTAGAGAATGATTTCTTTATAATATCCTTTGAATAGTCAACGAAAACAGGTTCAATTGTAGATACCCTATTCGTTTTGATGTTTTTTAAAAAATCTGATTCAAGATTCCTATTAATGAAAATAGGGGTAATTTGTGGCTTCTGAACTTTAGCAATGTCCTCTGGTTTCCCTTTGCGTTTATAAACTACAATATAATTGTCGTTGAGGTTTTGATTGGCGAATGCAACAAGGTCCTCTTTTTTAATTTTTTCGAGTTTTGAGATGTATGAGATAGCATCCTTCCACTCTATTCTATTTAAATAACTATTGTACATAGTTCTTGCCCTTCCACCATTTGATTCATACATGGACATCTCGCGAAGCTTGAGATTATTTATAGCTGCTTCAAGCATCCAATCAGGGAACTGACCGCTCTTTAAGAGTTGTATTTGATCGAGTAGTAGCGTTTTAACCTCCTCCAATGTTTGTCCATTCTTATTGCGACCACTCAGGTTAAGCATCGAGTAATCCGCTAATTTTTGATTATTTGCTCGTGAACCAAGGGTTAGCTGTTTCTTGTTAATATTAAGGTCTAGTAAACCCGCTTTTCCGTTTGATAGCATTATGCTTATCATATCAACCATTACCGCTTCATTGGAGTTTGCTCCAGGAAAACGATATGCTATGCTGATATTTTCAGCCTCAAGGCCAACGACCTCAAACTCTTTGGGTGAAGTAATTGGTTGTTCTGGATCAAATTTTAAAACAGGAACATCGGAAGGTTTTAATTTACTGAAATATTTATCAATTACCTTGATTGCAGCATCAGGATCAAAATCGCCAGACATTACAAGTGCCATGTTATTTGGTACGTAATACTTACCGTAAAACTCTCTGATGTTTTTCATCGAAGGGTTTTTAAGATGTTCCGCTTCACCAAGGGTTGTTTGCTGTCCGTAAGGGTGATTGGGGAATAATCCTTTCATCATCATCTCACTCGCTTTTCTTCCATCGTTGGTTAACGACATATTCTTTTCCTCATATACTGTTTCCAGCTCTGTATGGAAAAGTCTTAGAATAGGATGCGAAAATCTATCGGCTTCAATTATTGCCCAATTCTCTAGCTGATTGCTAGGAATGTTCTCCATATAAACGGTGTAATCGTTTGATGTACCCGCATTTGTTCCCTGAGATCCAATAGCTGTCATTAACTTGTCATACTCATTGGGAATGGCAAGTTTTGAAGCTTCAAATGAGACGCTATCAATGGTATGGTATATTTCTTTTCGTTTATCAGGATTTGTTTCAACTCTATAAACCTCAAAGAGGGATTCGATTTTATTGATCAATGGTTCTTCTTTACCCCAATCGGCTGAGCCAAAATTCGGAGTCCCTTTAAACATCATATGTTCAAAGTAGTGAGCTAAACCAGTAGTTTCTTTTGGGTCATTCTTACTCCCTACTCTAACTGCAATAAATGTTTGAATACGGGGCTCTTCTTTATAAACAGAAAGATATACAGTTAAGCCATTACTCAGGGTATATATTCTTGCATTCAATGGATCGCCCGGATACGATACATACTTGTACTCCTGAGCAGAAATGCCATTAATAAGAAACAAAAAAATAAAAGATATTAATATCCTTTTAAGGTTCATGCTTTGCATATTGTTTAGGGTTTTTAGGTTATACTTTAATTATGACTATTTATTTTTGAATAAGTTTAAACTAAATGGATTATTATGATTCAGAATTTTGAACTATTTTATTTGCTTAAGTTAAGTAATCGCAAGATAAAAAAAACATTACATAAGGTAATGACGTAAAAAAGTAAATATCTATAATAATGATTAAATGAAAGGTTGCAATTTTATAAAAAAAGGGTAAGTTTAAGCGTTTAAATATCTCTTGTACTATGAAGATTAAACTAAAAATCAGGCAAAAAATTCTTCTTTATATCCTTTCTGTTTCTGCATTACTATATGTAGTGGCAATTGGTTATATTGTAATTAGTTCACGTACAGTAATTTCTAGAGACGCAATTATTAAAGCGCAATATTCCACTAGAGTTTCTGCCGATCAAGTTGAGAAGATTTTCGAGAGGGAACTTTCGTTAGTTAGGACCTTATCACAGGCATTAAATGTTTATAAGAAGATGCCACAGGAGCAATGGAAGAAGCTCTTTCTTGATATGTACTTGCCCGTTCTTCGAGAAAATCCTCAAGTCTATTCTCTTTGGGATAGCAGAGAGTTTAGTAGTTATGTTCCTGGTTATACAAAGGATTATGGTAGATCATCAATATCAGTTTGGCGTGATAATGGTCAATATTTAAGTTTGGTTGAGGAAAAAAGTTTGACTGGCGATCCTAATATATACGGTGGTTTTAAAAAGAAAGGGGTGGAATCTGTATGGGAACCTTACGTTGATCAGGCAACATCGACCAAAGGAATTAAGCTGATGGTCACCTTTGGATCTCCTATAGTTGTCGATGGAAAATTTGCGGGTATTATCGGCACTGATGTCGGACTTGAAAGTTTACAGGAAATAGTATCAAAGATAAAACCTGTTGAAGGCAGTTATGCATTTCTGGTCTCTAATACTGGGATTATTGCAGGTCATCCTAATAAAGAACTACTTTTTAAGAATATTAAGGATCTTTTTGTCTCCGATTTTGATAAAGAAAGAATTTTAGAAAAAATACAGAAAGGTTTTGAGTTTTCCTTCGTCAAAACTGATGCTCTTGGTAATAAGCAATTGATTTGCTTTGCTCCAATTATAGCGGGTAAAATTGAAACTCCTTGGTCATTGGTGTTATCTACTCCAATGTCAGTTATTACCCAGGAGGCTAATCAGACATTATACGTATCACTTGGTGTTGGATTGGTTGGTTTGTTGATTATCATCATCGTGCTAATTTTTGTTTCCGATAATCTTACAAAACCGATTCGAAGAATTACAACAAGCCTCAAAAGGTTGGCCAATGGTGAAATTACTGACGATCTTATTCTTGATATCAATACTGGTGATGAGATTGATGAGATGTCTAAGGCTTTAAATATTTCAGTTGAGGGATTGAATAAAAAAGCATTCTCGGCAACAAACATTGGTAAAGGTATTTATGATACCGAAATTGAATTACTCAGTGAAAAGGATATGCTCGGAAAATCGCTAATTGATATGCGAGATAGCCTTAAAAAGGCACATATGGAGGATGAAAATCGTAAGATTGATGATCAAAAACGCACTTGGGCAAATGAAGGTTTTGCTAAATTTGCAGACATCCTTCGTCAGAATAATAATGATTTTCAAGTACTTTGTGATAGCGTAATCAAAAATTTAGTAAAATACGTTGAGGCCAATCAGGGTGGAATATTTCTGTGGAATGAGGAGGAGAAGAACGATCAATTCTTTGAATTGATTACCACATTTGCCTGGGATCGAAAGAAATTTATTACAAAACGGCTAGAGAAGGGCGAGGGTCTTGTTGGTGCATGCGCAATGGAGAAAGAGACCATCTTTTTAACCGATGTCCCCGAGGATTATGCTGAAATTACATCAGGACTTGGGAGTGCAAACCCTCGATGTGTTATTCTTGTTCCATTAAGGCATGAGGATACTGTTCTAGGTGTAATTGAAATGGCATCGTTCAAAGTCCTTGAGAAATATCAAATAGAATTCTTAGAGAAGGTTGCCGAAAGTATTGCATCAACCATTTTGGCTGTTAGAATAAATGCTCGTACTAAAGCGCTTTTGGAACAATCGCAACAGCAAGCAGAGGAGATGGCTGCTCAGGAAGAGGAGATGCGGCAGAATATGGAAGAACTTCAGGCGACACAGGAAGAAGCGGCCCGGAAATCAGGTGAGATTGAAGGACTCCTAACTTCTCTAAATGCTTCATCGTATATGGTTGAGTATGATCTTACAGGTATGATCACCAATTCAAATGATGCTTTCTTACATCGATTGGGTATTACACGTCAACAGATTATTGGAACACACCATTCGGGTAATGTTGAGATGTCGGAAAAGCAGAAGAAGGAGTATGGTAAATTTTGGGATGATTTACGAGCAGGGAGAAGCAAAAAAGTTAAAGCTAAAATTAGCTGGGATGGTAAAATTGTCAATTTAATTGAAACCTACTTCCCTGTTGCCGATGGTGATGGTCATATTTACAAGGTAATGAAGTTATCTCACGAACTGGATGATTTTAAGGATTAAAACTTATCAAATGCATATTATAAAAACAGTTGACCAATGTCAACTGTTTTTTTGTGTGTGTGAAAGTGAACTAAAAGTTTATTGAGAGTGTTTTGCCTGTCGAAATGTCATTTCGATTGGTTAATTAGCCCCCTTGAATAAGCGGTCGATTGAGTTTACTGAAAAGTATTGATTTATCCCCTCCTTTGACTTGAACAATATTTCGTTGTTTACTCTATTATGTTTTAAATGCCAAAATGAATCCTCAGTTCTATGGTTATAAGTCTCATTAGTAGTGACATTGTGGTGAATGGCAGAAAAGATAAAAACAGATTCCAATATAGGAGTGTGCTTTGCTTTCAATGTATTAGCTTATAATAAATTGATTATTAGGTGTATATGTTTTTTTATTTAGATTTAAGTGTTTATTATATTAATTTTCTTTAATTTTAGATAGGGTTTAGGGTATAAACATAAAAAATATTAAAAATGACACTTAAAAGAAAACTATTAGCATTAGTTTTTTTGCCAGTACTTATTTGTACAACGGTAGCTGTTCTGATTTCATCTCTTAAAATTCGAAACCAAGGACTTGAAGGACTTGAGGATAAGAGTTCTGCAATTCTTGCTTTGAATATTCAAGAGTACCTGGCTCATCATGAGGATTACACTAGTGTTGTTGAACTTCAGAATCAAAATGATTTAACGAAAATCGATAAATCAGCTTCTCAGCATTATAAATTTAGAATTTCATCCCTGAAACCTGAAAATTCAAAGCACATTTCAACAGCTAAGGAGAGTCAATTTATTGAGCAATTCGAAAAAGAAAGGCTCAATCAATTAACCTATATTGATAAAGAGACCGATACATTATGGGTAATGCGTCCGGTGTTTATGGATAAATCAAAAGGATGTTTAGAGTGTCATCTTCTGAAAAAGGACGATTCCGATAGAAATAGTGAGAATGCTTTAAGAGGAATTTTTATCGTAAAATCAACGATGAAGAATGCAAATGCTCAAGTTCAATCTGCTATTTTTCAATTAAGTCTACTGGGTTTTATAATTATGGTAATTGCTCTATTTATTGGGTATATTATAGTGATCAAAATTATTTCAGTTGTTAAACAAATTACTACGAGCCTTAAGAGGTTGGCTAATGGTGAAATCTCTGACGATTTGATAATTGAGATTAATACTGGTGATGAGATTGAACAAATGTCAAAAGCATTGAACGTATCGGTAGAAGGATTGAACAATAAAGCAGTAACAGCCAAAAATATTGGTAAAGGGATATATGATACGGAAATTGTATTACTCAGCGATAAGGATATGCTCGGCAAATCGCTAATCGATATGCGGGATAGCCTTCGAAATGCTCATATCGAGGATGAAAAGCGTAAGATTGATGATCAGAAGCGGACTTGGAACAATGAGGGTTTAGCCAAATTTGCCGATATCCTTCGTCAGAATAATAATGATTTCCAATTACTCAGCGATAGTGTAATAAAGAATTTAGTAAAATACATTGACGCTAATCAGGGTGGATTATTCCTATGGAACGAGGAGGATAAGAACGATCAATTCTTCGAATTAATTAGCACATTTGCATGGGATCGAAAAAAATTTATTGCAAAGCGAATTGAAAAGGGTGAAGGCCTTGTTGGTTCATGTGCTTTGGAGAAAGAAACAATTTATTTAACCGATGTGCCCGAGGATTATGTTGCTATAACATCTGGGTTGGGGAGTGCAAACCCCAGATGTATTATTCTTGTCCCATTGAAACATGAGGATTCTGTTTTGGGTGTAATTGAAATGGCCTCGTTCAAAATTATCGAGAAAAATCAGATTGAATTCTTGGAGAAAATTGCTGAGAGTATTGCTTCAACCATTCTAAGTGTTAGGATAAACGCCCGCACCAAAGCTCTTCTAGAACAGTCACAGCAGCAAGCAGAGGAGATGGCTGCTCAGGAGGAAGAGATGCGCCAGAATATGGAAGAGCTTCAAGCTACACAGGAAGAAGCTGCTCGTAAATCAGGCGAAATTGAAGGTCTACTTACCTCTCTGAACACCTCAACGTATATAGTCGATTATGATACGAATGGAACTATAATCAATGCTAATGATGCTTTCTTAAGTCGCTTAGGAGTTTCTCGTCAAGAACTTATTGGAAAACACCATTCTGGTAATTTGGAGATGTCGGAGAACCAAAAGAAGGAGTATGGTAAATTCTGGGATGATCTTCGCGCTGGAAGAAGTAAAAAAGTTAAAACGAAAATTATTTGGGATAGTCAAATATTATCATTAATCGAGACTTACTTACCTATTACCGATTGTAATGGCAATATTTGCAGGGTAATGAAGCTATCGCACGAACTCGAAGAATTTAGTAATTAGATTTCTCTGATGGTTGACATAATAAAGTTGACGATTTTCAGTTTTGAAATCGTCAACTTTATTATTTATAGCGGTCTGCTTTACTTAACCTATGATTTTCTTGTTAACTTTTTTGCCTTAATATTTACAACCCAATAAGTATCTTATCCAAGTTATTCCCTTCAAATAGTAACAATTCAGGTTTTTCAATCATTTGCTTTACTTTCACTAAGAAGCCCACAGAGTCCTTTCCATCAATTATGCGATGGTCGTAGCTGAAAGCTACATACATGATTGGTCGTATTTCGACCTTGCCATTAATGGCAACTGGTCTGTCAATGATATTATGCATCCCAAGAATTCCCGATTGTGGTGGATTTAGTATAGGAGTGGAGAGCATCGACCCAAAGATTCCACCATTAGTTATGGTAAATGTTCCCCCAGTAAGTTCTTCCATGCTTATTCTGCCTATTCTTCCCTTATTCGCGAGATCAGCAATTCCACTTTCAATCTCAGCAAAGGTGAGCTTTTCCGCATCTCTAAGTACGGGTACCATTAGTCCTTTTGGCGTTTGAACGGCAATACCAATATCAATGTAATTAGGTGTTACAATATCATCCCCGTCAATATATGAGTTGGTTAGTGGATGTTGCTTTAAAGCTTCAACTACAGCCTTTGTAAAGAACGACATCAAACCTAACTTTACGCCATATTTTTCCTGAAATGCCTGTTGGTAGGTTTTCCGAATTTCCATTACTCTGCTCATATCAACCTCGTTAAAGGTTGTGAGCATAGCCGTTTGATTTTTTACTGCAACCAATCGCTCACCGAGTTTCTTCCTCAGCTGTGACATCTTAATCCGTTCCTCAGTTCTTTCTTTTGAGGAAATATCAGAGATCTTAGTGCTACTTTTTACTATGTCAACCTCATGGGTTGATATCCGTTTTAGCCCATTAATGATATCATCAACTGAGAGATTTTCCTCCTCCATTTTTAAGGATGCCAATGGGGTTACTTTGATTACTTTATCTGTATCAATTTTCTTTTCAACCTTTATAGGTTCTTCAACCTTTCTATTTTCTATTACTAGCTCTAAAGATGCTTTTGTAGTTGCCGATGGTTGATTATTTTGTTTTGGTGCAATGTCGATTGTTTTTTTTGCTGATGTTTCGATAGTGCAGGCAATTTCATTCACCTTAATCGTAGTTCCTCCTGAAATTTTAAACGAAACGATACCGCTCTCAGAAGCAATCAAAGCAAGAGTGGCCTTTTCTGATTCAACCTCAGCAATTTCTTGATCTTTCTCGACCCATGAGTTATTCTCAACCAGCCATTTAGCTAGTTCAACTTCGGATATTGATTCTCCTGGGCTAGGTATGCGAATTTCTATTATCATAGTTTAATTTTTCAGTAATTTATATTTAAGTGTCTAGAGTACTTCGAGTACTTGGATCGCCTAGAATATCTGGAGTTCCGAAAATATTAGTTGCTTATTCTTTAACTTTAGGCACTCCAAACTTTAGGCACTCTAAGAACTTTCCTATTCTAAATACTCATGTTCTGGCTTTCTCGTAAATTTCCTTGAACCGACCATGCACTGAAGTCCACAGTATTTATTCTTCAGTTCACAATCGCATTTACGAAAAACCTTACCAATGATCTCCTCCTGTTCAAGAGTA
>JAYTVX010000391.1:0-7025 GCA_043743775.1 Bacteroidales bacterium
CTGCCTGTTTCTCTTTTCTGATGATTTGTGGTTTGCCATTTTCTTAACAATAAAGTTTGTAGCGCGTAGGGGAATCGAACCCCTGTTACCAGGATGAAAACCTGACGTCCTAACCCCTAGACGAACGCGCCATGTTTTGGTGCCGCTCCTTTATCGGTTAAGCGGCTGCAAAGGTAACGGAATTTTTATACCTGCCAAAAAAAATCAATTTTTTTTTTCTTCTACGATAAGAAGCGAGGAATAGGGGCGCAAGATAGTATATCTGGCAGATAGTTCGACTATTTTAAAGATTTATTAATCCGGAAACAAAGATTATTTTCAATAAAAAGGTAAAATATTTCATTCTCTAATCGGATCAACCTCTAGGTCATCAATGCAGGGCTCGTTGACGTATAAGATTTTGTAGTATTTTGTGGAGGGAATTCTATCCTCGTCCTCGGATTCTTGCTTAAAACCAAGTTTTTGTAACGAAGCCATTGCTGCTTTATTCTGAAAATCTGCATCGATATAAACTTTTCGGAAATTCTTTGTTTTACATCCCCATTTCAATATCTCAAGCATTGTTTCAGTGGCAATCCCCTTCTTACGGTAGGGTGGTTCAACGATGAAGAAAATTTCAACCTCTCCTTCCGGGTTGGGCTTACCATTGAATACAAACTGACCAACTATGGTTTTTGTTTCCTTGATTATCATTAACCAGATAGTATGGAAAAGGTACTCCTTGTGCTTGCTTGCCCATGCTTCAGGTTCAATCTGCATCATCTCCTTGATCTCCTCCCGATAGAATTCAGGAACCTCAACTCCTGTAACGGTAAGGTTTGCATGTTTCTCGTAATCACTCCGTGATTTTACATAAATCCGCATCTCGTGCTGGGTGAGCGGGATTATCTCCATTCGTTTCGATTCGAGTTTCATGGCTGAAAGTTTTAGATTTATGCTCTAAGGTGCGATCTCTTTTGCAAACGCTTGTAAATTCATTCCTGAAAAATTTCCGGATGTCATTATCAGCAAGTTCTTATTTTGCCATTCAATTTTTTTGAGCGACTCAAGCAGTTGCTGAGAATCGGTGAATACCTTGATGTTTGGTGTTCCAAAGCAATTCTTCACCAATGAGGGCTCAATGGGATTGAGCTTTTTGTGTTCAAGTGTACTTGGGTTAAAGTATACAAGCGGAAACTCCGATTTATCCAAAGTTCCATTATACTGATTAAGAAATTCAGCATTTAAACTACTAAAAGTATGTAGTTCCAAACATGCTACAAGTTCTCTTTCGGGGAACGCTTCGCTTACGGCTTGAACCGTAGCGGCCACCTTTGAAGGGGAGTGGGCAAAATCGAGAAAAACCTTGGTGTGCTGATTCTCCGCCAAGAGCTGTAGCCGTTTTGATGCTCCCTTAAAGGTTGAAATCGCTTGGTAAAAGACCTCATCAGCTATCCCGACTTGGTTGCACACTGCTTTTGCTCCGCTTATGTTCTGCATATTGTGCTTCCCGAAAACGGCCAGTGGTACTTTATCTCCATTTACAATTAGGTAAGCGCTACCATCAATCGATTCAAAGGGATGAGAGGTATAGGGTATCCGTTTAATGTTCTTCCCTTTTTCTTTGGCTAGGCCAGCCACCTCGGCATCCTCATCGCAGTATACAAGAACATCACCTTCAGCAATTTTTTCAATGAAAATGGCAAATTGGTTTTTGTATATTTCGTACGTAGGAAAAGCATTGATGTGATCCCAGGCGATGCCTGAGATTAAGGCAATGTTCGGCCGATAAAGATGAAACTTAGGACGTAGATCAATAGGTGAGGTTAGATACTCGTCTCCCTCGAACACGGCAATTTTTGTGCTCTGTTTAAGGCTTACCATGTTTTCAAATCCATCGAGTTGGGCGCCCACCATATAGTCGAAATCGATACCCGCATTTCGAAGTACGTGCATTACCATTGATGTAATAGTGGTTTTTCCATGGCTACCACCAATCACAATTCTGATTTTATCTTTTGTTTGCTCGTAGAGGTACTCAGGGTAGGAGTAGATTTTCAACCCTAGCTCCTCAGCTTTTAAAAGTTCAGGGTTATCGGCACGGGCATGCATCCCAAGAACAATGGCATCTAGTCCTTTAGTGATTTTAGAGGTGTTCCAGCCAATTGATTGGGGCAGAATACCATATTTTCTCAAACGACTCAGCGATGGCTCAAAGATCTCATCATCTGAACCCGATACATCGTATCCCTTCTCTTTAAGGGCGATTGCAAGATTGTGCATGGCGCTACCGCCAATGGCTATAAAGTGTATTCTCATAAACAAAATTTACATTTCAAAGTTAAGCCATTATTGAGTTTTGTGCTAAAAACTTACTAGAAAAATAATTTTTACCAAGAGTATGATTTTTCACTGCGGAAGTGCTGAGAACGCTGATTTTTTCTATTCTTGCAAACTCTATACCTCTATGGTTATTCTTTTTTAATGAAAAACAAAATGATATTTTTGTTGTTTGATTAAAATAATTCAAGGCACTCAAAGTACTCTAAATTTAAGGCACTTATCACTATGAAACTACACTCCTTTAATATCGTGAACTTTAAGATAGATGGTGGGGCCATGTTTGGTGTTGTCCCCAAGGCCTTATGGAATAGAGTTTATCCCTCCGATGAGAATAATCTTATACCCCTCGCTTTACGTTCAATGGTTATTGATACTGGCAATAGGGTTATACTTATCGATGCTGGGATAGGTGATAAACAGGATGAGAAGTTCTTTAGCCATGTTTATATGTTTGGTGGAGAAGGATTAATACAGGGTTTAGCGAATGGAGGCTATAAGCCTGAGGATATCACCGATGTGATTCTTACCCATCTGCACTTCGACCATTGTGGTGGCGGAGTAAAGCTAAATCCCGATGGAACCTCTGCGTTAACTTTTTCAAATGCCAAGTACCATATTTCTAAAGCGCAGTGGGAGTGGGCTATCAACCCTAATTCTCGTGAGGCTGATTCATTTCTACCCGAAAATCTTTTACCTATGAGGGATTTAGGTGCTCTTAACCTT
The DNA here is from genome assembly GCA_043743775.1 of Bacteroidales bacterium. Classification (GTDB taxonomy): domain Bacteria; phylum Bacteroidota; class Bacteroidia; order Bacteroidales; family Tenuifilaceae; genus UBA8529. The sequence continues at coordinate 3,046 of JAYTVX010000391.1, forward strand.
ATCGAAAAGGAGGGCGAGCTAGTTCCTGGTGTTTATCTTCGATTTTTTAATGGTCATACCCGAGGTCAGATCTTACCAATTATCTCCTATAAGGGTAAAACCATTGCGTTTGTTGCGGACTTGTTCCCATTCCGTGCCCATTTGCCATTACCATACATCATGAGCTATGATGTAGAACCGCTAATTACCCTAAAGGAGAAGGAAACATTTCTTGAGGAGGCGCTAAATGGTGATTACATTTTTCATTATCAACACGATCATTACAGTGAATGCAGCCATGTACAAAATACTCCTAGAGGTATTAGAGCAACCGATGGATTTACCTTTAAATCATTACTAAAAGAGATTGGTGAATAGCTGAATTGTATAACCGATTAGGGGTGCAAAGCAGATTCCGAATAGAGTGATAGAATAGAGCGAATCAATAATTACGATTCGTGGCACATTAAGCCATTCCCCCTCAATGGCAATAGAAATGAATACTCTCGTTAAAAGTTGGATGATAAAAAAAGCAAATATTCTTAATCCATAAGGGTTTAGCAATGCTGCTGCTTCAAGATTCCCTCTTACCAATTCCGAAAAACTTGCCGATAATCCTTTACTCGGAGGTATTAGTCCAGTAATCTGAGTAAGTAGAGCAGGAATAGGGTGATTATTGCCACGAAAAAGCATTGAGTAGAGTATAATACCAAGGATAACACTCCCAAAAGCAATGTTGATGATATGGTAAACTTCTTTATTCATCAACGAATTTCGAATTGTAATGCTACCGATGCTATTAGACTCTTTCACGTTGAGAATATTTAAGTTGCCTTTTATATAATGTTCAATATCAAGTGATGTTTCAATGGTAGGATGGCTTTTGTCATATGCTTATTCCATAATCCCCTAAATGGGAAATCTGTGCTCAGGGTTGCCCCCTAGGGATAAGGGGTCATGAGGGAAAGCCTTTTTTGCAATTATCATAACGCTAGTATCCTACATCTGCTAATCAATACTCCCTTATTTTGAAAAAGCTACATCAATGTTATCTGAAAAAATAAGACTAGAACAACAAATAGAATGTTCTAGTCTTACAATGTGATGTTTTGTTATTTTTTTTGTGCAGAGTCCCTTTTGGTTTTTATCCCTTCAGTAGCTTTTTTAATTGCTTTTGCAGCAGCTGAAGCGGCATCATGAGCAGTTTTTTCATCTAAATTAGCTTCAACATTATTCATCTCATCCTCAAGATCACGAAGAGCTGTTTCAAGGCTGTCGGAAGCGGCTTCCATATCAATATTGTTTTTCTCCATCTCATCGTTGAAAGATTTTTCGAATTCCTTACCAAATTTCTCAATCTTATCGGAGTTGTGTATTACTTTGTTGGCGATGGACGTAGCACTACTAAAAACAACCAGCCAGAGTGCAGCAATTAGAATTGCGACAAGAGAGATAATTAGAGCACCAATTCCAAGCCCCTTTGAGCCGTAACCCTGTGACGCTTGAATGATTGAGATTATACTAAATATAAGAGCAAGACCTGCGGGTAAGAATGCTACAACGCCAACACAGGGTATAAACGCAACGATTAGCGATATAATTCCGAGCACAATTCCAATGATCCCCATTACTTGCCCTGCTGTAGATGTTCTTTCTTGGTTCATAGCTGTATAATTTTGTTTAATGACGACTTATTGAATGTAAATGCTGCTCTTATTCTGTTTTTTATTCCTAATTAACACTCATTAATACAATTCATTGGAGTTTCAATTATTCTGCCAATTTCAATATTCCATTTGAAAATTGCAAATATTGCAAACCGTTTCATTGTAGTATGTTTTTGATAAGCAAATACTATTGGCCTTACAATAGGCTATTTTTTCGTGAGATGAATTAATCTATCTTTTGAAAAAGTGTTCTTCATTATAATTCTCGATGGATTTCCATAGTAAAAAACTCTTCCTGTGGTTTCTATCGATACTGTGAGTTCATCGGATACGTTGACGTAAATATCCCCAATGCTTCTTTGTTTAACAGTACATTTTTGAGCTTGAAGTTCACCTGCATAAATAAACGAAGAGCCCTTACCAAAGAAATTGGCATTAACCGTTTTCCCTTTTATCGTATAGTGGCCAAAATCTTCCGATGAGACATCTAATGCACATCCATTTACATCAAGTGTTACGTCTAGTTCGGTAAACAGCCCCCAATCTACAAGGAAAAAACCTTCAGCTTTGAAAGTATCTCTAGTAGTGATGTAGGTGGGTTTTCTAATATTTAGCTGTGGTATACGGATCAGATGAAGTTCAAGCTTTATCTTCTCGTAGCTGCGCGACCAGCTATATTTTATTGTATTGTTAATGTGTAGAATATTCTCTTTTACGAAAAGATCAATATCCGGTTGAAGATTTTCCCCACATGTAATTATCGCTTTGTTGATAGTGTCTTGAACTAATGTGATTTCGGACATTGTGTTCGCTTCAATAATAGAAATATCATCCTGCAATAGAACTTCTCGTGTTACAACCTCTCCTGAGTTAAAAAGTGCTCCTTTCTCACAGGATGCAAGCGTTAGAAGTAATACTAGAATTAAATAAAACCCGATTTGTGAAAATCTATTCATTTAGCTGTTTTTATTTTTTTAAACGATACCCCAGACTCCATTCAATAAAATCAGCTTTGGCCAACCAATGGGCTTTAATGGATATCCCAGCCAATAGGCCATTTCGAAAATAGTATCGTAATCCAATTCGATTTGTAATCAAACTATATTCTTTAAAGCTGTATTTTAGGTAAAACCCGGGCTGAAAGAGAAAAGATAGTCTACCCATACACATCTCATAGGATGGGTTAAGCGCAATGCTTAAATAATCCGATGATTTAAAACTTGAATCAGGGGTGATTTGATTTTCAAATTCTTTTTTGATGGATCGATCAAGGTATCCTGTAAACGCCACCCCAAGCCGACCGGTGCTTGAAATTTTTCGGGAATATTCAAATGATAAAGCATATACTGGATACTCATACGAGTGTAGCCTTGATATGCTTTTTCGGCCATAGGCAAAAATAGTATTGAATTGATTCTTGGAGGTATCGGGATTTACAGGATGACTTTTCGAGAAATAATTCCTTTGATCGCCCAGTGAATACTGAAATCCCACAAATGAGGTCACTAGATTAAAGCCCTTGTTAGGCTCTTTGATTGCACCATTGGATGCATGGATTAGACTTAAACCCGTTTTTACCAGTATTAGAGGCGTAAGCCTAAGCGTACCCTCCAAATTGTATTGAAGAAAAACATTCAGCTTTGACCCAATTACAATGTTATAGTTATTAGTGTACAGATCAAATATCTTAGAGATGTGACCTACCCCAAAGGATATTCTATTCCTAACGTTAATCCTATTATTCAAGTTCAGGAATGCTCTGTCAACGTATAAATAGAATGCATCTAATTTGCCATAAATAGCTCTGTTCCCAAGCCCTGAATGGTAGTATCCCATGCCTATTCTAGGATAGTTATAACTTTGATTCCAATACCTATTCCCTACTGTAAAAAAGCCTACATTAACCTGAAATCCTTTAACATGTTCGTTGATGAAATACGCCATGTATTCGTGATGCGGAGCCACAAAACCATAGTGGTAAATCCCTTCAACGTAAAGCTGTTTCTTGCTGAAAAAATTCTGTGAAATACCCTGCTGATAGCTGATGAGTAGTATAATAAAAGCAATAATGATTTTCTTGAACCACATTTGGTTACGAATACAATTTTGTTTTATTGATAATAAATATATTTAGCTGTGTTGTAAAGGTAATACTAAACATTTTAATAAAACAAAGAGCGGAGGCAATCACCTCCGCTCTTTGTATACCATTCCAAACCTGACAGGTCTTTAAGACCTGTCAGGTTTAGGAGACTAATTAATCATTATGCCTACTTAGGAGAATCTCCAAAATTTTCCCCGCTGCATCGGAAACGGATGTTCCTGGGCCAAAGA
>JAYTVX010000392.1:0-3492 GCA_043743775.1 Bacteroidales bacterium
TCTGTGGTGCTGCTAACCCGCTGCCATCGGCAGGGTAAAGCGTTTCCCACATGCTATCAATAAGCGTATCGAGATCAGGGTCGTTGAGGTCAACATCAATGCATTTCTGCCTGAGTATACTATTCCCATATGAGACAATTGGCAATACCATAAATTCTGTAATTCTTTGGATTATTGTTATTCGATTGATTCTACAAAAGTAGCTATTGTTGAATTAAAAACGGTGACAAATATAGCTCGTTCAATCGTTTCACAGCGAAACACCAAGTAATAACAATTGTTTTGGTTTTGGTTTAGACTAGGCGATATTTGGAATGACCATAATGGGTCGGAAACCTATTAGGGTACGCTTACAGCGATCATGATATTACCCTGTAATTTCCAGTTCGTTAAGCTGCGCTTGGTTACAATACTCCGAGGCTAAACATTTTGGTTTATGAATTACCTATTTCTTCTATATTAATTCTTCAACCTTTAACGCACAATTAAGCTGATAATAAACTGATTATACAATTACATTTTCGTATTTAATATACACACATAATATTTATTTAAATCAAAACAGGATTCTATTGCTTTTATATAATCAATAGCTGAAATTTAATGAAGTATTAACCTAACCTAACCTATTATGAAAAACTTACAATTGTTAAAATTAGCATTTATTGCTCTGTTAGCAGGAGTTATCTTCCAGAGCTGCTCAAAAGAAGAACAAATTGTTTCAGAACCTGAAACGCAACCTACGTTTAGCGTACGTCCAGATTTTGCAACTTTGGACAACAGACCTACTGAAGTGATCGCCAATTTTACGGTTACCGAGAAAGATGCTTTACCCGTAAAGCTAATCGAGAACTCAGAAAAAGGAGTTAAGTACGCATTGGTTATTGGTATCTCAAATTATTCAGGTACGGCAAATGATCTTCAGTACTGTGATGATGACGCAACTGATTGGAAAGCCCGTTTACAAGCTGAGGGATATAGCGTAACCGCTTTAATAGATCTTAATGCAACAAAAACAAATATTGAAGCGGCTATAAATACCCTTGCAAGTCAATCAATTGCTGGTAACGAGATCGCATTTATTTACTCAGGCCATGGTAGCAGGGGGAATATCATCTCAACCGATTTATATTACATTAATAGCTCATGGTTCAAAACAAAGTTTTCTACAGCGAAAAGTACTAAAATGATGTTTAGCTTCGATGCTTGCCAAATAGGAGCGATGGCTACCGATCTAAATGCAATAGGTAGGGTTATTGCAGTAGCATCAAACAAAACGATTTACTCATATGATGGTGATGCAACCATGAAGAACGGAGTATTTACTTACTACCAAATGATCGGATTCGACCAACTAGGTTATATTTACCTTGAGCCTGATTGCACATATGCTTGTACTCAGATGAAAGCATGGGCAACAGCCAATAGAGTTAAAGTTGCTCCATCATTTGTTGATTCTTACACTGGTAGCTTTGACCTATAGCATTCCAATTCCCTAAAAAGAGGATGCTGCCCTATCGGCAGCATTTTCTGTTTTTACTAATGTTTATCCCGAATGTGGACGTGTACGCTAGCAGGGTCTTGTTCTACTCAATCACGGACGTGAATCCCGATACTCGGGACAGGCAGTCCGCGCTAGAAGGAAGAGTTATAACTTAAATATCATTTTTGTGGTTTCTTTTATATATCAAGAAATCATAATATGTAAATATACTTGTTATAATTAAAGAAAATATAATTATTTTTTTATACTGTAGCCAAATTTCAACCCAATTAAGAGGCCCTGAATCACCTGCCGCTCTTGTTCTAAACCCTGTACCACCTATTTTCAGGTATAAAACAATTAACAAAACAAAAAAGATAAAAAATAACAAAACTTTCCAATAGTTCATTCTTATGTATTGTTTTTCATTTTTTTTCATTATTCTGTACTATTTAATTTATTATCTAGAAACTCTTCCAAAAGGTAATTATGATACTCATCCCATTAGCACCTAAATTATAGCCTGTATTATCAATTGGACCATAGTTTGGTAAATCTGGAGGCAGATTAAATATTTCACTAATAACAGCGTTTGCAGCCCCTGCTCCAACACTAAACCCAACATACCTTGCACCTGTCCCTATTGCATTTACAACTCCAGCCGATGGATCTTTTACAGCTTTTGCTGCATCTAAAAGGGCTCTTTCAGAACTTTCTTTAATTACTGTTGAACCCAAACCAACTAGGCTAGTAACGAATTCAGCGTTTTTACCCCCTGTGGAGAAGGGGCTATTTACTTCTCTTTATTTTATTGCTACTACCACATACAACCTAAAAATGATAAGTGTGAAAATAGGGATAGTAATCATTGTTGCATATATTAGCAAATCTACGAGTCTACGCCTATCATTTTTCATCGAATTGTATGATGCTTCAATGGCATCAATACTTTTTTGGCGATAGTAACGGAAACTTAATAAAATAGGAATTAAAACAAAAGTTGTCATCCAAAAATAAAGAGAATAATTCCTCATTAACTGGCTTAAATAGTTATCAAACCATAAACCAACCAAACAGACTATGGAGATTACAGTTATTGCAACATATGCACTCAGATAAAGAAATGCACCCCATTTTGCTCCAGTACTATCCTTTTTAAGATAAGATACAAAACGAAACAATTTTAAGAAAAAATAATCTAAGAATTTAACCATTGCCTTTCTTTGTTTATTTACCCAAATTAATACAGTTCAATTTTCTAAAAAGTAATCCTTAATCTTAATCATGGCATAATAGGTTCTATAAAAGGATTTAAGCCATGGGATATTCGTTGGTTGTAGTTGAATTGACTTGAATTGTAGATTGAATTAATACCATAGTAAGCAGCGCCGACTTCCCAAAAAGCAACACTTACAATTGAAACACCTAGATCAACACCATTACTCAAACTTTGGTCTGCACCAAACTTATATGCACTATATGCTAAACTTAAATAACCAAGGCCTTGACCAACCATACCTGTAAAATTAACGGAGTTTTTTGCAATATTAGCACTCCTTATATAGGTCCCACCTTCCTTCGTTAGTGACAATGGATAGAGTACCCCATTAGCTCCACGCCAGTAACCCTCCCGAAGAATATTAGATGAAGTATACTTGAGTCCTGCTCCAACTGTTGCTCCGTTAGACAGTGGGTCAATCACCCAGTTCATTGCAACGTCAATAAAACTATTACCCCCAGTGGATCGGGGAAAATATATTGAATTCTGCTTAGGAAGACTAAAATCTTGGGTCATGTTAAACCCAAGGTTAATTGTTGACATTGAGCTAATATCTATAAAGATGTTTTGTTGTACATCCCTCAAGGTAACTGAATATGCTCCACTTCTAGCGCTCATTAACCCTTTGTATGCCGTCTGCGCATCAGCACCAGAACATGAAGAAAAAATATCCCCTGAATAAATTACAGGCCCATAAACTTCTTCATAGGTATTGGCATCACGGTATTCT
>JAYTVX010000393.1:0-7718 GCA_043743775.1 Bacteroidales bacterium
GCATTTAACGATTGCCTTTACGATGGAATCGATAAGCGTGGAGGTTGTTTTTCCGAATGGAAGTTCGGTGATTGAAAGCGTTTTCTTATCAATCTTTTGAATTTTTGCCCTTACCTTAATTGCTCCACCGCGAAGTCCATCGTTGTAGCGAGTACAATCGGCTAGGCCTCCCGTAATAAAATCGGGAAATAACTCAAAATCATGCTCTTTAAGGTATGCAACTGCTGCATCAAGGAGCTCGTTGAAATTATGAGGTAAAATCTTTGAGGCTAAACCAACGGCAATCCCCTCAACGCCCTGTGCTAACAGCAACGGAAACTTCATGGGTAATGTAACTGGCTCCTGATTACGTCCATCGTAGCTGAGCATCCACTCGGTAGTTTTAACGTTGAATGCTATATCAAGTGCAAATTTCGAAAGTCGTGCCTCGATATAACGGGGTGCAGCAGCGCTATCGCCGGTGAGGATATTCCCCCAGTTACCCTGCATATCGATTAGTAAATCTTTTTGACCCACCTGCACTAATGCATCACCAATGGATGCATCGCCATGAGGGTGGTACTGCATGGTGTAACCGATAATGTTAGCAACCTTGTTGTAACGACCATCATCGAGGCGTTTCATGGCGTGAAGAATTCGACGCTGAACAGGTTTTAACCCATCATCGAGGTGCGGAACGGCACGCTCAAGGATAACATAAGATGCATAATCGAGAAACCAGCTCTTATACATCCCTGTGAGGTGAACCTTTTTAGAAGTATCACCGGTAATCTTCGCAATCCTAGCATGTTCATCTGGGGTGGTTTTTCGTGTACCACCTGATGCTAGTAATTCATCCGCCTCAAAATCATCTAATTGCATTATTAGAACAGTTGTTGGTTGATAGTTGACGGTTGACAGATTTCATATAACTCTGAACCTGTAACTATTATCTAATATTTTTCACTTTTCGCTTGCCTCTTTTCACTTGTTACTTGCCACTTATCACTTCTTTCAAGCCACTTTCTCAGCAATTTCTTCCTCTAACTCCTCCTCCATTGGTGGTTTTGACTCTTCGATGATATCCTCATCAATCTTGAGGTTTTCAATAATAAACTCCTGCCTCTCGGGTGTGTTTTTGCCCATGTAGAAGTTCAGCAAATCGGCAATAACATCATCGCGGGTGAGGCGCACAGGGTCGAGACGAATATCCTCTCCGATAAAATTTTTAAACTCATCGGGTGATATTTCACCAAGACCTTTAAACCTGGTAATTTCTGGATTTGGACCAACATCTTTAATCGCTTTCTGCTTCTCGTCATAAGAGTAACAGTAAAACGTTTTCTTTTTATTTCGAACTCTGAAAAGCGGGGTTTGTAGTATAAATAGGTGCTCCTGACGAATCAAATCGGGAAAAAACTGAAGAAAAAACGTTATGAGAAGTAGTCGTATGTGCATACCGTCCACATCAGCATCGGTAGCAATAACAACCTTGTTGTAACGAAGGTTCTCGATATCGTCTTCAATATTAAGCGCAGCTTGTAAAAGGTTGAACTCTTCGTTTTCGTAAACTATCTTTTTTGTTAGACCATAAGTATTCAGCGGTTTTCCCTTAAGCGAAAAAACTGCCTGAGTATTCACATCGCGCGATTTGGTGATGGAACCGCTAGCCGAATCTCCCTCGGTGATAAAGAGCGTTGAATTCTCGTGCCGCTCATCGTTTGAGTCGAGATGAATGCGGCAATCACGTAGCTTACGGTTATGCAAGCTCGATTTTTTAGCCCGTTCGCGGGCTAATTTCTTGATACCCGAAATCGCTTTGCGCTCCTTCTCAGCCTCAAGAATACTTTGTAAAAGAATTTGTGCAATTTCAGAATTTCGATGCAGGTAGTTATCGAGCGCAGTTTTTACAAAATCACCGATATACTGGCGAACGCCTGCACCATTGGGTGCCATATCCTTACTGCCAAGTTTAGTCTTAGTCTGCGATTCAAAAACGGGGTCTTCAATCCTTACGCTTAACGCACAGATTATTGAAGTACGAATATCGGATGCGTCAAAATCTTTCTTGTAAAAACCACGGATTGCGGTAACAAATGCTTCACGGAAAGCCGCTAGGTGAGTTCCACCCTGGGTTGTATGTTGACCGTTTACGAACGAGTAGTAGTCCTCACCATACCCTTGACCATGGGTAAATGCAATCTCAATATCTTCGCCTTTTAAGTGAATAAGCGGGTAAAGTCCTTCACCAGTCATATTTTCGGCAAGTAGGTCGAGCAATCCGTTTTGAGAAACAAAACGCTTATCATTAAAGTTTATAACCAATCCGGTGTTCAGGTAGGTGTAGTTCCGGAGCATCGTTTCGATGTACTCTTCCTGATAGTTAAACGCTCCAAAAATGGTTTCATCAGGAAGAAATTCAACGATAGTTCCATTCTTCTCACCATTGCTGTTAAAATCCTTTTCGTTAAGCACCTTTCCTCCCGAAAACTCGATAAGTTTACCTTGTCCCTCGCGGATACTTTGAATTTTAAAGGATGCTGATAAAGCATTTACTGCCTTTATACCAACCCCATTAAGACCTACGGATTTTTTAAAAACCTTGGAATCATACTTGGCGCCAGTATTCATTTTTGATGCAACATCGAGCAATTTACCAAGAGGAATTCCTCGACCAAAGTCACGCACACGAACAACCTTCTCACTAATGGAAACATCGATATTCCTACCATGACCCATCATATACTCATCCACCGAGTTGTCAAACACCTCCTTGAGTAAAATATAGATACCATCATCGGGTTGAGAGCCATCGCCCAACTTCCCGATGTACATCCCCGGACGCAACCTAACATGCTCCTGCCACTCGAGGGTTCTGATACTATCTTCTGAATAGCCAGTATTTATAGACATTACAAAAAATTTGATGCAAAAATACGGAAATATTCACGGTCATTACGAAAGTTAGCATATATAAATATCAACAGGTCATAACGAGTTATAAACCGGAGGGTTAAGGTTTCGGGTTGAAAATGTTAGATTAATTTATAATCAATTTAGTCGGGCTAAAAAGAAATCGTCAACGCAGAGACACGAAGTCACAGAGATAAAACTTCAATTATTAAAAAATATCTAACTTTTAGTGCATTAGAATACTTGCAGAAACCCACAAAATTTGTATATAATGCATTTCTGTGTCTTTTGCGCCTCTGTGTTAGAATTGAAAAAACATTTCAACACGGAGACACAGAGAATAAAGAGTTTTGGAAAACCTTCAATTATCAACAAAAACAGACTAAATTTATACCTGTTCGGCTCATTATTTTTGGCAAATAAGAAAAATGAAGAAGATTGCGGCCTTAGCACTCTCTACTATTCTGATTCTATCCCTTGCACCATTCGCGCAGGGACAAACAGATTCCATTAAATCGGAGATGCATTTTGACCTAGGGATTACCCGAGATATGAATATAAACCTATGGCCAATTTTCAAGCGTTACAAAACCAAAGAGTCGAATGAGGTACAGGTCATTTTTCCGCTTTTCAAGTACAAACGAAACTATCTAACCCCTGCAAAGCATTCACATTTTTTCCCAGTTTACTTAAGCGACAGCAGTGCAGCGGGTAAAGATTTTCGATTTATATCGCTTTACTACCCGTCAGTTGTTCGCACCTCCAAGGATTATGTTAGAAATTCCAGCTCATTTAAATTCATCGAACTTGCTCCAGAGATAAATTTCGTTGAATTCACAAAATCCTCCAATGGGCTATTCGTTCAAAACAATATGCTATTCATGCTCTGGTTTAAGAATGATTTAGCCCTTCACAAATCACACTTCATCTTCTTTCCCGTTTACTGGTCGTTTAAAAATCCTCAGTACTCAACGAATACCATTTTCCCATTCACTTCATGGGGAACCTATAATCAGAATAAGGAAAACTATTCTGCAATAACGCCTCTCTACTGGCATTTTAAAAAAATCGATGGATACAGAAATGTGCTATTTCCATTGTGGTTGAATAGGAAACGTGGATTGGGTGAGAATGCAACCTACACAAACCTTTTCGTGCCTGTATACTGGTCTTTAAGAGACAAGGATAGAGATAACAAGGTTCTCTTTCCGATAATCTGGAAGTTTAAAAATGCAAGTAGAAGTTCATTCACCCTTGCACCAATACTATCGTGGGGAAAATCGTACAATTACTCCAAAGATTTCCTTGTTGTAACACCTGCTTTTTGGCATTTTACAAGAGGAGATGCAACAAACAACATTCTATTTCCATTATGGTGGAACAGAAAAAAGGGTAGCGGGAATGAGGCAGTTTCGTCCACTCTGGTTATACCCGTCTATTGGTCGCATAGGAATAGCATAAAGAATAATAAAATTCTATTCCCCTTTATCTGGAGTATAAAAAATTCAATTTACAACTCCTTTACCTTTGCTCCACTCCTATCAACTGGTCATTCAACGGATAGTAGCCAAAACCATTTGATGGTTACTCCGCTTATCTGGCATTTCAAAAAAGGGGAGACATCCAGAAATGTCGTGTTTCCAATTTGGTGGTATAAGAGGATTGGACAGGGCGATTTCGCTTACCGCTCCAATATTATCGCCCCATTCTACATATGTTTTGGGGATAACGTGCAGAAAACGCAGATCATTTTTCCCCTCATCTGGAATCTTAAAAATGAGGATTACAGCTCATTTACTTTTGCTCCCTTATTCTCTTCGGGTCGTTCTACCAATGATGCTATTGGGCATTTAATGATTACCCCACTATTCTGGAACTTTCGAAATAGTGATAGCAATACAAACCTCCTTTTCCCGATTTGGTGGTATTCCCTCAAGGGAAGCGGCAATAATCAAATCTATTCAAACATACTATTCCCAATATATTTCAGATTCAAGGATAATTCAAAGGACAACACCGTTATCTTCCCCGTTCATTGGAGTTTAAGAAATCACAGGTATAATTCCTACACTTTTTTTCCGCTATATTCAAAGGGCAGTTCCATAAATGGAGCCAAAACGCATCTGATGATTACCCCACTCTACTGGCAATTCAATTCTGGGGAGAAACGAAGAACCATTCTCTTCCCTCTCTGGCTGAATCGAGAAAGTGGATCGGGTGATAATTGGGATAACTTTAAAGTTGTGTTCCCATTCTACTGGGCATATAATGATAAAGTCAAAGATAATAAAGTGCTGTTTCCGATCATCTGGAGCTTAAAGGATACCCATTACAATAAACTGATTGTGGCACCCTTCTTCTCGAATGGACACTCACCCGATAACAAGTATGGGTACTTAATGGTTACCCCTCTTTACTGGCATTTCAGAATAGATGAAGGATACCGGAACATCCTTTTTCCCTTATGGTGGAATAAGAAACGGGGAACGGGCGAGAATATTGTTTACTCAAACCTTATAATCCCAATATACTGGGCGCATAAAGACAAGCAGAAGGAGAACAAGGTGATTTTCCCAATAATCTGGAACCTTAAAAATCAGCACTACAATTCTTTTACAGCAGTACCCTTCTTCTCAAAGGGAATATCATCGGATAGTAGCAAAACGCATCTAACCATCACTCCCCTGTTCTGGCAGTTTAGAAATGGGGTTGATTATAGGATTGTTCTCTTTCCTTTCTGGTGGAATACAAAAACAGGAATTGGTCAAGATGAAGTCTACAATAAAGTGGCCTTCCCGTTTTACTGGTATCATAAAGGTCAGAGAGAAAACAATACAATTCTATTCCCAATTTACTGGAATCTAAACAACGAAAAGTATAGTTCAATAACCATTGTTCCTTTCTTCTCAACCGGTCATTCACCCGATAACACCCGATGCCATTTAATGGTTACCCCTTTGTTCTGGCATCATAAAGATGGTTTTAAAACCAGCAATGTTTTTTTCCCAATTTGGTGGAATAGCAACCTGGGGACAATCGATAATCCAAGAATCACTAACCTAGTCCTCCCGCTTTATTGGTCGGTGAAGGATAAGGAAACTGAGAATACCGTTCTATTCCCTGTACTCTGGAATTTCAAGAATTCGAGTTACAGTTCAACCACCCTTTTTCCACTGATATCTTTTGGAAGCACACCCGATAGAACCTGGCGACATTTTGTTGTTATGCCGCTGTTATGGAATATTATTAAGGGAGATGACATGGATCGATTTCTAATTCCAATCTGGTGGAGTCATAAACGAGGAAGTGGTGAGGATGCAATCAGTTCGACAATAATTCTACCTGTTTTCTGGACTCATCAGGACAGCTTTAAGGATAATGCTTTCGTATTCCCCTTGGTTTGGAGTCTGAAGAATGCTAATTACCGTTCATTTACCTTTGCCCCGCTATTCTCAGTTGGGCATTCAACCGAAAAGAGGAGAGATCATGTTGTAGTAACTCCTCTTTTCTGGCATTTCAAAAACGCTTACAGTGAACATAATATACTTATTCCAATCTACTGGAATTCAAAACGAGGAATTGGAGAACAGGTACGATATACAAACGTAATTCTCCCGCTATACCTATCGGTCAAGGATGCAAAAAGGAATAATAGAATTCTATTCCCAATCGTTTGGAACTTAAAAAATTCTAAATATCGCTCAACCACGCTATTTCCAATATTTTCAATTGGCCATTCACCCGATTCCTCAAAAAGGCATCTTGCAATAACGCCTCTTTACTGGAGAATTCAAAGACCAGAGTATAAAAGACAAACAATCTTCCCATTCTATAGTCGTTACACCGACATTGAAGGGAAATCAAAGTACAGTTCGCTAGTATTTGTTGTTCGAAGCCATAAAGAGAAAGCGAGAAAAACCATCAGCCTAATTTGGCCCATCTGCGAATACACCAAGAATGTTAACTATCGATATTTTCGATTTGCCCCGATTATCTGGTACAAGAAAGCCCTCACATCTAGCTATTTTTCAATTCAACCCTTTTACCTACAGAGCAGGGATTCTATCTCAAAGAATTACTATATCCTATGGCAATTCTATACCCACAAGAACTATTTCAACGAGAAGGTTTCGAGAAATATTCTTTGGAAAGCGGTCACTTGGGATCATTACTATAACAACGATTACGAATTCCGAATTCTTTACCTACTATATGCCAATGTAATGAAACAGGGAAATACTGAACGGACGCTCTTCCCGCTATATCAATATACACATCAGCAGAATGGCAACAAGTCGGTTGCGCTATTATTCTATTTCTACAGCTCATTGCGACGTAAAATACCCGAAACGAAAGAGTACTATCAAGAGCAGAGAATATTCTGGTTTATTCGCCTTCGATCAAACTACAAAGATTTGAAGGGAAAGGGAATTAAGGAGAGCTTGATTAAGCAGTAAAGATCTAATGTTATGTCATGTTAAGCATACTATGACGATAAATCACAATTAACTTCACAACAGTTTAAATCCTCATCATCATTCAAAAACTATTAACAAAATTTATCCATTTTCTTTTGGATAATTAAAAGAGAGGCCTACTTTTGTTTCGCAAACCAGTACTAAATATTTATATGGACGACGGCCCTGCGATACAATTTATTAACCCGCACACAGACAGGTAGTTTGTCGTAAGCCATCTACCTTCTGTATGTAAAACATTAGGAGGTAAATATGGCAAATCTTTCAACTTTTTACTTAAGCCGTATTATTGGAAAAAGGGTTTACGATTCCGAAGGAAAAAAAATCGGGATTGTAAAAGATTTATTG
>JAYTVX010000394.1:0-3686 GCA_043743775.1 Bacteroidales bacterium
AATAGTACATGTCATGGCAAACAAAAGAGAAATAAAGAAGGATGTTGATTACCTAATTGGCGAAGTTATTAGCGACTGCTATACATACCTTTTAATTCACGGTGAAAAAAATCGTGATAAAGTAGTTGAAATTATCGGAGCAATTATTGAGAAGAGAAACGACTTTATTAGCAGAGTAAATAATTCCGATAAGAACTTTGATACAAAACAGGTTAAAGCTCACTTCAAAGCAATTAATGAAGATCTACTTGTAGCTATTAATGATTCATTCACGAGTCTTAGCGATCTATCGGCTAAGAAATAATTCTTAACTTATTGTAATCAGTTTTCCTTTACAAATGCTTTATTTGGAACAAGGGGAACTGATTTTTTTTTATGGAGCACTTCGACTTCGATCGGGTTATCAATAGGGAGAATACCTCGTGTGTTAAATACGATTTAAGGCAATCGATTTTTGGCAATGGAAAGGTTTTACCCATGTGGGTTGCCGATATGGATATCCCTACCCCTGATTTTATTCTCGATGCTCTTGCTCAAAGGATCAAACACCCCATTCTAGGTTATACGATCCGCGATAAAGCATTTAACGATGCTATTGTATGGTGGAATTTGCAACGGCACGGTTGGGCAATCAAACCTGAATCGATTGGGATTTGTGCTGGGGTAGTTTCAGGGTTAAACCATGCAATTTTGGCATTCACAAAGCCTGGAGATAAAATCATTATCCAAACCCCAGTGTACCACCCTTTCTTTTCAACCATTAGTAATAATGGCAGGAAACTCGTTAATAATCCTCTAATTGAAGAGGAAATGAAGTATAGAATGGATTATTCCCATCTCGAAGAGATCGCTTCACAGGGCGCCAAAATGATTATTATTTCCAATCCCCATAATCCTGTTGGTAGGGTTTGGACAAAGGAGGAGCTAATCAAACTAACGGATATCTGTTGCAAGCATAATATCCTAATCCTTTCCGACGAGATCCATTCCGATCTGATGATCAAGCCTTATAAACATTTTCCTTTGGCAAGTATAAATGAACAGGTGGCATTGAACTCGGTCACCTTTGCTTCAACCAGCAAGACATTCAATCTTGCAGGACTTTTCACAGGGCATTCCATAATTCCTAACCCCGAATTACTAGGAAAGTACAACCAAGCACTTGAGGCAACCGGTGTAGGAATGGGTAATATTTTTGGATTTGAGGCGGTAAAGGCGGCATACTCACCCAAAGGGGAAATGTGGCTAGAAGAGTTAACCGATTATATTAAAGGAAATGCTCAACTTGTGGAAGATTTTATCGGTAAGAATCTACCAAAAATAAAACTTTCGGAGCTACAAGGCACTTACCTTATTTGGCTAGATTTTAGAGCATTTGGATTGGATGATGATAAGATAAACGATCTTCTGATCAATAAAGCCGAAGTAGGGTTAAATAAAGGAAATGTATTCGGTGAGCAGGGTAAATGCTTTCAGCGTATGAATATTGCGTGCTCTCGAAGTATTGTAAACGAGGCTTTAGTCAGGATGCATAAAGTTTTTGGGGAGATCTAAAACCTTATCCCACCCATTAGCATCACATTAAAATTTTCGGTCTTAATCATCAAATTCTTCTCCGGAAGAAACATCTCATTCCATTCAACAAAAATGCCACAAAAAAAACGTTTGCTATTATAGCCACAGTTCAACCGGCTACTGATTCTGAAATAGTAATCGCTATACTTTTCCATTCCATCATTGACAAACAGTAGTTCCTTCTGCATATAGCCAATCCCAGCAAAAAACATCGGATTAATAAACAACTGACTCCGAACAAAATTGTACGATAAACCGGGCATAACCGACCATCCCGAAAAATTACTCTGGGTTAATTGCTTACCACCGAAAAAAGCGCTGCTCAAATGATTGGGTATAAGCGATGAATCAGCCCTAATGCTGGTTATAGTATAATTTGCATATATCAATGTTGAGAATACACTCCGAAGCTGCTGTTCGGTTAATTTTAACGAAGCGTTTAGCGAGTACTTATTTTGATTTAAATTGATAATTGTTTCGATACCCTTAGTCGTATAATTAATATCTGGTCGTTGAGGATTTGGCATTCCTTCCTCCCAACTTGGATAGGATTGATTTGGTTTAGAAACATAGAAACCATTATAATTTCGATGAAAGCCCGAGAGATATAAAAAACGAGTAGTTAAATTAACTTGATAATCAGCAATGGAAGTTTTTCCATACTTTTGATTATCCAGTTCAGTTCCGGGAATATTAAAGTAATAGCTAAGCAAAATATTTCGATAGGATACCCCAATACCCCCTATAACACCATTATTCGGTTTGTAAACAATACCATTTGCAAAATTATTAAGCATTGCACTGCTGCTTAAGGTAATTGAAAATTCCTTCAGACCTACCAATGCACGCGCTGAAAATTCCCTTGAAAAGGTTTTTAGGTACAGGCTATCGGATTTAAAAATAGCTAAAGAGGTGTTGAAAAAACCAAATAAAAAAATGACCAGAGCAATCGCTAAAAAATTTCTTCTTTTCATTCCCGAAATAAAGTCCAAAAATAGCTAAAGAAAAACAACGCTATTCATTTTGCATTCCAATACTTCTTAATGTTTAATAAAAAAAGGAAATTAGTGAACTAAATATCTTCTTTGGGGTTTAGATTATATTTCAACTTGAAATAGAAAACAAAAAGCGTTATATTTATTAAACAAAAAATCAAGAATAGGATGAACCGTTTATTAAATATCACACCTAGATTATTTTTACCCATTCTACTATCACTTTACTGTAGTAGTGAACTATACAGCCACCCTGTTGAGAAAAACTATAGCATCAATTCAGATTCATTAAACAGAATTGATGAAGAACTTAGGAATGGTGACTATGGAAAAATAGCGGGGATTGTAATCCTTTCGAAATCAAAAGTTATTTATGAGAAGTATTATGGTTTCAATAGTCCAAGTACGCTGCACCCTATCAGCTCTGTTACAAAGAGTATAACCTCTTTAATTACAGGAATCTGCATTGATAAAGGTTTTTTAAAATCGATCGATACTCCGATTTGGAAGTTCTTTCCTGAATACCGAGCGATTTTTGAGAAGGATACCCTAAAGAAAAGAATTACCATCCGAAATCTACTTAACCAAACAACCGGATTGCAATGGGATGAGTGGACCACTCATTATTCCTATGCAGGCAATTCGTTAATAGAACTAAGTCATAGCAATCAGAACTGGGTAGAAACAACGCTAAAGCTAAACCTTGAATTTAAACCCAGTACTAAATTCATTTACAATAGCGGCAATTCACAGGTAATTAATGAAATATTATGTAAGGTTACCAATCATGATTTTGAATGGTTGGTTTCAAATTATTTGTTCGCACCACTTGGAATTAAAACATATTATTGGGATTCATATCCAATAAATGGCACCCCTGCATGGGGTGGTTTATCGCTTACTACTCGTGATATGGCTCGTTTTGGAATCCTTGTTTGCAATCATGGGTGCTGGAATGATATTCAAGTTGTTTCAGATGATTGGATTACGAAATCTACTTCCATTGAATCAAAGAACGGGAAAGCCGACTATGGATTACACTGGTGGGTAACAAATCAACCCAATGGTAAACCATTGATCTACGCGGCAGGATATGGTGATCAGTTTATTTATATT
>JAYTVX010000395.1:0-3464 GCA_043743775.1 Bacteroidales bacterium
GCACGCAATTTTATAAAATGTCATGGAAGACAATTCAATACTTAGAAAGCTCGAAGGGTTAAGGCATAAATTCGAGGAGATAGGGCAGCAGATTACCGATCCAGCAGTGATTGGTGATATGAAGCGTTATATAAGCCTAAATAAGGAGTATCGTGAGCTAGAACCTTTAGTGGAAGCATACGATACCTACAAGAATATTCTTAGTAATATCGACTCATCAAGGGAAATATTACAGAGTGAGAAGGATGAAGAGATGCGTGAGATGGCTAAGATGGAACTTGATATGCTTACCCAGCAACAGAATAATCTTGAAGAGGAGATTAAAGTTTTATTACTACCTGCCGATCCAGAGGATAACAAGAATGCTGTTCTTGAAATCCGTGCAGGTACAGGTGGTGATGAGGCCAGTATTTTTGCGGGCGATTTATATAGGATGTATACCAAGTACATCGAAGCGAAAGGTTGGAAGTATGAAGTAACCAATATTTCTGAGGGTACATCGGGTGGATATAAGGAAATCGTGCTAAATGTTACCGGAAAAGGGGTTTATGGAATTCTTAAATACGAGTCGGGGGTTCATCGCGTTCAACGCGTACCTCAAACTGAGACCCAAGGACGTGTACATACTTCTGCTGCAACCGTTGCAGCTCTACCTGAGGCTGACGAGTTTGATATCGATTTAAGGGTTGAGGATATCCGTAAGGATACATTCTGTGCATCGGGACCTGGTGGTCAGAGTGTAAACACAACCTACTCAGCGATCCGTTTAACCCACATTCCTAGCGGTATTGTTGTTCAATGTCAGGATCAAAAATCGCAGCTAAAGAATTACGATAAAGCATACGCTGAACTTCGAACTAGGCTATATAATCTTGAATATCAAAAATATATCGATGAAATATCATTGAAACGCAAAACATTGGTTTCAACTGGTGACCGTTCTGCTAAGATCCGCACCTATAACTACCAGCAGGGTAGGGTAACCGATCATCGAATTAACCTAACCCTTTATAATCTATCGGCTATTATCGATGGTGATATTCAGGAGATAATTGATAAACTTCAGCTGGCTGAAAACGCTGAGAGGCTCAAGGCAGCGAGCCAGGAGTAGGATGGTATTATTTAGTTTGAATGTTAAAAACTGTTATATCTTTTTTAAATATTGGGAATGATGGAATGATGGATTATTGGAAGATCATTGTTGATTTGAACCCATTATTCCACCATTCCATTATTCCAATCAATTTTAATGATGTAAATGGCAGATTATTAATGAAAAAGTGTAATTCATTACTGAAACCTCTTTCTCAACCATGACCTCAGATCAACTTTTTGAACAGATACGAGTAAAAAAGAGTTTCCTGTGCTTAGGGCTCGATACCGATTTATCGAAGATTCCTCAACATATTCTTGCATGCGATGATCCAATCTTTGAGTTTAATAAAGCCATTATTGATGCTACAGCCGATCTAATAGTCGCTGTTAAACCAAATCTAGCATTCTATGAGGTTCATGGTGCTGCGGGGTGGAATAGCCTTGCTCGAACACTAAAGTACATCCGCGAAAAATATCCAGAGCTATTCCTAATTGCTGATGCAAAGCGGGGCGATATCACGAGCACAGCAAAGATGTATGCCCGTACGTTTTTTCAGACCCTAGATTGCGATGCGATAACCATTGCTCCTTACATGGGTAAGGATTCAGTTGCTCCATTCCTTGATTACAAGAATAAATGGGTAATTCTTCTTGCTTTAACCTCAAACGATAGCTTTTCCGATTTTCAAATGATTGAGAGTAAGGTTTCGGGGAAGAGACTTTTTGAAGAGGTGATTGAGAAATCATCAAAATGGGGTAACCCCGATAATACGATGTATGTGGTTGGAGCAACCCGTGCTGAACTTTTCATCGATATCCGAAAAATTGCCCCCAATAATTTTCTTTTAGTGCCGGGTGTTGGTGAGCAAGGCGGAAGCCTTAAGGATGTTGCCCAATATGGTTTAAATAGTAAGTGTGGCCTTTTGGTAAACTCATCACGAGGAATTATTTACTCCGATAGCACAGCTTGTTTTGCCGATGCTGCAAGAGAAAAAGCAAAAAAACTACAGCTAGAGATGGAGCAGATTCTTACTGAGAAAGGATTAATTTAGTTAATTGTTGACAGTGAACAGTTGACAGAAAAGAACAACTTCTGACACATAGCCTAATACCTTTTATTTAAATCCCAATCAGAAAATTCAATAATGTTTGCTTAGTATGTTATTTATATCTAACATTGTGTTATAAATAAATAACAATTTGTTAGATAATAATAACTAAATACTAATCAAAAATGAAAAGAGATATAATGATTGTAACTATTTTACTTGTGCTATTATATTGTATTATATTACCATTTGTTTTACTCTTTTTTGGAGACATTACTATCCATACAATTTTCTTTAGTATTTATATAGCTATACTAGGGGTTTTTGCAATTGGCAATATTAGAGCCAAAATGTTAGGTTTACCAACAGAAGATGAGTTATCCAAAAAGATAAAAGAGAAAGCAGCAGCGTACTCTTTTTATTCTTCGATGGTTCTGTGGGTTGTAATAGTATTAATTAATGATATAATGAAGCTAAACCCACGTGAATTGATGGGTGTTGGAGTTTATTGTATGGCAATATTATTTGGGTTTTTCTGACTTTTCTTCAGATTTAAAGGTAAACTAAATGAATAACAGGATTAAGGAGCTTAGAGCACGATACAATCTTACCCAGGACGATTTAGCCAAGAGAGTAGGGGTTAGAAGGGAAACCATTGTATTCCTCGAGCAGAATAAATACAATCCATCGTTGAAGTTGGCCTATGATATAGCAAAGGAGCTTCAGTCATCCATAGAAGAAGTTTTCCTATTCGAAAAGTAATCTTTTATAAGATTACGGTTGAGGATTGACAGAAAAGAGTAAATATTTTCTTTTCGCTGTCAACTGTTAACTAGTTATTATCAACTTTGATTCTTTTCGATTTCCACTTTCCTCTTTATGAAACAAAATCTGATCAAATTAACGATTTGTGATTCCGTTTATTTAACTTTGATTTGTTGTATAGCTTATCGAATTATCAACTTTCAAACTTATTCTTATGACCGTTCTAAATTATTTCGACCATCACGATAAAAAGGCAAGCAAAGAACATTTTTTGCATTTGATACTGGTAGCCAATGCTGATGGTGTAATCGATAAATCAGAATTAGAACTTCTTCATCGTATGGGAAAGCATGTTGGATTAACTGACCCTGAGATAGATGAGATAATTCAAAAAAAGGATTCAAAATCTTTTGTTCCGCCCTATGAACTTGAGAAACGCTTCCATCAGCTATACGATATTGTTGCGATGGCATTGGCCGATGGAGTACTTTATAAAAATGAGATTAGCATGTTTAAAAAACTTGCAATCGCCTCTTCTTTTAACGAAAACGACAC
>JAYTVX010000396.1:0-17997 GCA_043743775.1 Bacteroidales bacterium
CCCCTTAACAGGGAATTTGTAAATATCTACCCCCTTTTCATTGTCAATATTAAACGTTGTTTTAAAGCTCGATTTTTTTAGATTATTGGTCTTTGCATATGAATCTAAAATATCACTAAGGGTTTGGCGTGTTTGGCTTTGCCCCTTTGTTTTTATGGCAACAAACCAACAATCCTTATAATCAACACCATCAAATGAAGCGTAAACCAAGGCAATTTCTTTATTGAAAAATGAGCGATAAAGTTCTTGTACATCAACACCAATAGCGTTTTTAATATCGCTTATGGTTGAAGTATACTCCAATATACGATCCGCTTTATCGAGGTATAAACGGTAGTCTTCGAGGTATTTATCAAGATTTGAAATCCCCAAACTAATAAATGCAGCAGTCTCTGCTGGAAGAATTGAGGATATCTTTGACTCAATCGGTTGTTGACGGGTAAGGATTTTCAGATATGTGTTTGATGAGTCAGCTGTTTGGGTAAAACCATTGAGGAAAAGAACATCCTCTTTGAGGTTTATGTCGAGTTCACTCCATTGTGCTATATCGACAAGCGTTTTAATACCTTGGCGATAGGGTTGACGTACATATTTCTGAAAAGTTGAAGGAAGTTTAATGTTATTTACAAAAAGATTAACATCAACCTTTGTTCCAGCGGTATGAGCAATGGCTATAAATGTGGGATTGGTGGTAAGTGATGTTTGGTTTTTGATTTGGAGAATAGATGATTCAACCAATCTTTTATCCGAAGAACAAATGGCGAGACCGCGAAATAGCGTGAACGAGATGAGTTCAGATGATCGGTAAGTATCAATAAGGGTCGAAATGGTTACATCTTCGTATTCGTGCTTAACTAACTTGATCCGATTGTTGGTTAAGCCATCGATAAGATTAATAAGTTCTTTCTTTTTAGAATTACTTGGAATTGTAACCGAAGCAAGGAATTCAAGCGATCCATTTTTATAAACATGAGTCGAAATGTAAACAGGATTGACCGTAAGGAGCAGGTTAAAAGCCGAGAACCGATTGGTAAGCGTATCGATAATGGCGATAACGCTATCGACTTTTGCTACAGATGTAAAAGGTTTGACAGATTCCCATATATGACCCTTCCGTAAATTCTCCGAAAAGCGATGGTAGTTGTTGATCTTCAAAATGAATGATGCGTCAACGGGTATCGCCGTAAGGGCTTCCGAAGAGGTTTCGCTCTTTCCTTTAAACCAAAAGAAGAAGAAGATTGAAAGAGATAATACGATAAGGGCGATTACAAATGTAAAAATCAGTTTCTTCATAGTAACTCAAACGGGATAAGTCAACTATTGAATAGGGTTACAGATATGCAAATGTACAATCTTAAACCCAGATTCGGCATTAAAAAACAATTTAATGATAAATTGACTAACAAAACCTAAGCATTTCGCTGACACGAAATATGAGTTTTTGATATGTTACTGTTATTCTCGATAAGCCTATCGAAATGAATCATTTAAGGCATAAAAGATTTTTCAATTGGATAATCCAGGATGTTTTTTTAAATTAACTCCAGTTGTGGAATAATAGATTCATTGAAAAAGCATGTTGCACGCTAACCTCACAAACAGCACGTTATTTTGTGTTACTCTCTTTTACTCGAAACCGTTACCCTCAAAAGAAATTGTTAAAAATTCAGAAAACATTGGGCGAAGAAATGAATTGTATTTACAAAATCAATCCATTCGGATGAAGAAGTGAATATTTATTATGAATGAATATCTATATGGCCACCTAAAATAATGGTATCAACACGCTTGCTTTACAAGATATGAAAGGGGATGCTTTATATTATAAACTTGGAGCTTCTTTTGGTCCTAAGTATTACTCTTTAAGGGATATAACTAAACGAGTAAATTTCTCGTATTGTAGTTTATCATTTTAATTTTAGTGCGGGTGAATGAAATTTTACCCAAAATATTTTGATGCTAGAGTGTTAAGACCTAGGACATAATAAGCTACCTTGGCTGAACGTTAAACTGGCAACTATAAAATTAGATGAATCGAAGAATATTTTGGTTTGTACTGCTTGATCTCCTTTTTGTTCTAGTGGGATTTTGGATAAGTGCGGCATTAAAGCATTCATCCTTTAGTGGCTATTTTTTCAACTATCAGGAAGGATTAATTCTTTTCGGAATCATTTGGATATTCCTATCTCTTCTATTCAACAAATACGAATTTAAAAAGGAGTTTATTACAAGTAATACCAAGCAAATTTTATTAAGCAACCTAAGCATATTTGCTGTATCATCAATTCTAATCTACTTACTTCGAGAGGATAAGTATTCTCGTTTTATTGTTATTGGCACGATCTGTTTTACAACTATAATTGAGATTGCTTTCTTTAACTTTTGGGTTATTCTTAAGAGAACAAACGTACTGTCCGATGATTTTTTAAATCCTCCACCTAAAAAAATTAAAAAGAAAGAGCGAGAGAAACCACATCAAATTTCCGAACCCATAATTGTTGATGATAAGCGGAAGAAATCAATCCAGAGAGAGATTTTTCAAGAGCTGGGTAAAACAGCTTATTGCTACTTCGAGAAGGCTGTAAACCTATTTTCCGAAACCACTCTTATTTTATCAACTACAACCCGTTTCAATATTTTAAATCAGCGCGATCATTTTTATACTGCCATTATAAACCTAAAACGGGTTAATGATATTCGAAGAATAAACAAATTTTTTGAAGCGGTAAACGAAAAATTGCCCAAAGGGGGGGTATTTGTTTGTTTTGCGGAGACAACCGAGCTGCGAAAAAAGAGAATACTTTCAAAATATCCACCAATCCTCAATAGTATTTATTATACTTTGGACTACTTTCTAAAACGGGTATTTCCAAAATTTCCGATTACTAAAAATATTTACTTTACACTAACCCGAGGTGAAAATCGAGTGATTAGCAAGGCCGAACTCTTAGGACGGCTTTACTCTTGTGGTTTTGAGGTTGTTGAGGAGGAGTATGTTGATAATTTATTTTATGTTGTCGCGCACAAGATCAAACGACCCGCATTTGATCTTGAACCAACCTATGGTCCAATCATTAAGCTTAAACGGATTGGTCGTGGAGGAAAGATAATTAAGGTTTATAAGCTGCGAACGATGCACCCTTATGCTGAATATTTGCAAAGCTATATATTTGATAAGCACAACCTTCAAGAAGGGGGTAAGTTCAAGAATGATTTTCGAGTATCTACGCTAGGTCGCTTTATGCGCAGGTTCTGGATCGATGAGCTACCAATGCTGATAAATTTTTTTAGAGGAGATCTTAAAATAGTTGGGGTTCGTCCATTAAGCCAGCACTACTTTAATCTTTACTCCAAAGAGCTTCAGGAAAAGAGAATAAAAACGAAGCCGGGTCTTATTCCACCCTTTTATGTCGATAATCCAAAAACACTTGAAGAGATCATGGCATCAGAGATGAAATATCTCGAAGCGTACGAAAAACACCCCATCCTTACGGACATTAAGTACTTTTTTAATGCTTTTTACAATATTCTTTTCAAACGATTAAGGAGTAAATAAGAAAGGGTGCTAACTAATAGCACCCTTTCTTTTCATGTAAAACATGTAATTATTTCTCGTTCAAAAGCAATTCAATTAGTTTTGTTGTTTCATCAACAAATTTGGTGTAATGCTCACCCGTTCCGGGTCCAGAAAAACCGGTTTCAACTTTTCTAATTGTACCCTTCCGATCAATGAACATACCGGTTGGGAATGCCATTTGACCCTCAATAGGGTAAAGAACAGAGTCTCTTTTTGCACCACCGCGAGGCGCAACGTATAAAAATGAATAGTTTGCCCCGGTTTGTTTGATAAAGCGCTCCATCTTTTTCTGGGATGGTTCAAAAGTTTTATCCTCAAAATTTAGCGCAACAACCTCGAAACCTTGGTCTTTATATTTACTATATAGTTTACTAAATAGTCTTGCTTCATCTAAGCAGTTTGGACACCAGCTTCCGCCAGCAAGAACGGCGAGTACTTTCCCCTTGAATCGATCATCCTTTGAGGTAATCTTTTGACCATTCATATCGGTACCCGCAAAATCAAAAGTTGTATATCCCCTTTTAATTCTTACCAGCTGCTCATTTCCTGGTAGTTCGATATTATTATTTCGAACGGCAATCCATTTACTCACCCATTTTGGGCTACCCATAAAACGGCCATTCTCAAGTGTGTTTTGATCCTTTAGGTCGGCTGTCAAAATTAAGGTATGTGCACCATCAACTGCTGATAAAAGGAATTTATTCCCCGATACTTTACCCTCCAGGTAACGATAGTCGCCACCTGTATTGAGAAAGGTGCCAGTTACCTTATCACCGATTTGCTTAAATTCACCAACCATAATGGTAGAATCGGCTGTTCCAGGATTTTCAATTACTTTCCAACGGCCAGTTACATCATAAGCTGCTATTTCTGTTTTCCACGGGAATCGATCAACAATACCCGCAATAGCGTAGAATTTATAAGGATTTCCAACAGCGATTCCTTTGGGATAGTAGTTCCCTACAAGAGAATCATTTCTGAAAATAGCTTTGATTTCACTCGTAAAGACAGGGAGTTTCATGATTAGTGTATCACCAACTCTAGTGATCTCGTTAATTAAGATCTTTTCATCGGCATTGGAAATTTCCATTTGGGGAAAACCCTCCCCTGAAATAGAATAGATCATGTTGAAAGGCAGATCCATGCTTCTATCAGAAGGGTCGATTTGGATTACACCCAACCAAGGACCTTGCTTCATCTCGCTTATTTTGCTACAACCAATAAAAAAAACGGTTGTAAAAGCAATGAATAAAGTTCGTTTCATAAGTTGTTATTTTGAAAGTTAAATATATAACACTGAGTTCAAGGAGTTTTGCACAGAGTTTCACAGAGAAGACTAACGCCATTTCTTGGGTTTAGATTTTGTCTGCCTCTTGTCAACGGTTTTTCGTTCTCCTGCTTCAACCAACCTAAAGTCAAGATGCTTTTTGGCTAGATTTGTTCGCCAAACCTCAATCTTTACTTCATCGCCAAGCTGGAATCGTTTACTGGTTTGTTTACCAATTAAGCAGTAGTTATCCTCATCGAACTCATAGAAATCATCATCGAGCTCACGAATTGGAACCATGCCTTCGCACTTACTATCTACCAATTCAACGAATAGGCCAAAACCAGCAACGCCAGTGATTACGCCCGAGAACTGCTGTCCAATTTTATCGGACATGAACTCAACCTGCTTGTACTTAATCGATGCACGTTCTGCTTCAGTCGCTTTTACCTCCATATCGGATGAGTGCTTGCAAAGCTTCTCGAGCGATTGCTCATCCTTTGGAGCGCCATGGCTTAGATAGTGAGCCAACAGCCGATGTACCATCATATCGGGGTAACGTCGGATGGGTGAAGTAAAGTGGGTGTAGTGCTGAAATGCTAAACCGTAATGTCCAATATTGTTTGTTGAATATCGAGCTTTTGCCATCGATCGTAGGGCAAGGGTTTCAATAAGGTTTTGCTCCTTTTTCCCCTTTACCTCATCCATCAGCTTATTCAACGATTTGCTGATCTGCTTTTCGCTTCCTCCTTCGATGTTGTATCCAAAGCGGGTAATGAATGTTCGGAACGATTCAAATTTTTCGGGGTTGGGTTTGTCGTGAATTCTGTAAACGAAAGGTTTTGAGGTTCCTTTTTCTTTAACCTTACCAACAAGTTCAGCAACCTTTTTATTGGCGAGAAGCATGAACTCCTCGATGAGCTGGTTTGACTCCTTGTTCTCCTTAAAGAATACTCCAAGGGGCTTGCCCTTGTCGTCGAGGTTGAATTTTACCTCGGTGCGCTCGAATCCAATGGCGCCTGATTTGAATCGTGTTTTCCGAAGAATCTGGGCCAATTCATGTAGCTTAAGAATCTCGTTCAGCATATCGCCCTTTCGGGTTTCAATGACAGTCTGAGCTTCCTCGTAGGAGAATCTGCGTTTCGAAAGGATTATGGTTCGACCAAACCAGGTATTTACAATCTCAGCAGAATCGGTCATCTCGAATAATGCGGTAAAGCAGAGCTTCTCCTCGTTGGGACGGAGCGAGCAGATAAAATTCGAGAGTCGTTCGGGTAGCATCGGAACGCATCGGTCGACAAGGTAAACGGATGTTCCGCGCTCAATGGCCTCGTTATCGATCGGTGAGTTTGGTGCAACGTAATGGGTCACATCGGCGATGTGAACGCCAATCTCGTAGTTTCCGTTGGCTAAAACGCGGAACGAGAGGGCATCGTCAAAATCCTTTGCATCAACAGGGTCGATGGTAAAGGTTGGGATATCCCTAAAATCCCTGCGTTCGTTATAATCTGTGGATGTTATCTTTTCGCTAATATTATTGGCTAGCCCATTTAATTCCTCGGGGAAGTGGTATGGAAGCTCAAACTCAGCAAGAATTGCGTGCATCTCAACCTCATTAACGCCAGGATTACCAAGAACCTCAACAACCTCCCCGTTTGGATTCTTCATATTTGCAGGCCAATCGGTAATGCGCGCAATTACTTTTTGACCATTCTTCGCCTTTTTAAGATCCTTCTGAGAGATAAAAATATCATAGGGCATCTGCTTGTTATCGGGGATAAGGAAAGCGTAGTTCCGCTCAATACTTATGGTTCCGACAAAATTTCGTTTAGCCCGCTCAAGAACCTTCACCACCTCTCCCTCCGGCAGATTCCGGCGAATGCGGTGAGAAATTAGAACCTGAACTTTATCGCCATGTAGGGCATGGTTAAGGCGGAATTCAGGGATAAAGACTTCGCGGCTATCCTCTGTTTGCACCTCTGCTGTGCCGTCGCGGTTTATCTCAATGATTCCAATCGCATAACCGACCAACGCTTTAAGCTTGAATTTACCGGTGTAAACCTCCTCGAGCGTATCGCTGAACTTCAGCTCGTAAAGAATCTCCGTGATCATCACTCTTGGTCCGTCATCCTTAATATTAAGTAGTTTGGCGATCTGCTTATAGTTAAAGGTGTATGTTGGGTTGTTAGCGAATATCTGAAGAATCTCCTTGATTAGATCTTTCTTACGAATACCACTTTTGGCTTTTTTATCGTGTTTTTTCTTTTTGTCTTTCATAGTTTTTTTATTTAAACCTGTCAGGTTTCAAAAACCTGACAGGTTTGTATTTAATTATTAACAACAATACAAATTTAATTGTTTTGAAGTGCTTTAAGTAAAAATTTAGGGAAATGATTTTTAGTCGATTAAACGGATAGCACTATTCATTTATTGAATTGAAATTAAAAGGTTTGTTTTAATGGGTAACAATTTCAAAAACACAAATTAACTGACCCTAGCTAAACAGAGGGAGTTAAAGTGTTTTATTGGCTTCGAGCTCGTAAACTCGGTACCCATTTGCATGTGTCGAAGGAGTTCATTATTCTTTTCTAGATTATAAAATTACGAAATCCCAAATCAAAGTCGAAACATTTTTATTATCGCAACCAGAATATACCTTTGTGTGTTCGGGTCTTTTAACTATAAAAATGGATGAAGAGAATAATACCATATCTATCATTAGTTATTTTAATAGCGGCGTTAGCCTTATTTCATAGAAACAACATTAATAAATTTCCATCAAGAATTCACGCTTGGTCACAATCCGACCGATATGCGTTAGCATTGGGATTTATCGATAATGGATTCGATTTATTTCATCCACAAACTTACAATCTAACAGAATCGCCGTATAGAAATCCGGTACCTCATGAAACATCAATAACCGCAGTAGATTTTCCAATTAACGATTTTGTAGCGGCATTATTGATGAAGCTATTCGGAACAACCGATCCATGGTGCTTTAGAATCTATACTTTCCTCTATAGCCTTATTGGGATGTGCTTCCTGTTCCTTCTAGCCCAAAAGTTTATAAATAACAATCAATTTTCAATGATTGTTGTTCTGTTTTGTGTTACGTCTCCAGTTTATCTCTACTATCAAGTCGGATTTCTGCCCACAATCCCTGCGATTTCAAATCTTTTCATTGGACTGTATTACTTTTTTAAATATCAGGACAGTAAACAAATTGGCCATTTTTCTCTTGGGGTGTTCTTTATCACCATTGCGGTTTTGAGCCGAAAGCCCTTCCTGTTTTTCCTGCTTGCTCTCTTTGCGTTAGAGTTTTGGGACACAATAAAATCAAGAAAAATAAACATTAGAGTTGCCTTAACCATGGTAATATCAACGTTGAGCATTCTGAGCTATTTCTTATACAACAGATATTTGGGACAAAAGTACGGAATGGCATTTTTAGGCTTTATCCTTCCTCCCGACACCTTTGCACAAACCTTTGAAATAACAACAACCGTTTTCAAGAATTGGTTATTCCAATATTTTACGGTATTTCATTACATTGCTTTGTCAATGCTTGTATTAGCATCGCTTGCTGCGTTTAAAAAGAAAATAATTCAAAGTGATAACACTAAGAAATTGATTTTCTGTATAGCCTTTACCTTTATTGGTTATGCCTTTTACTATGTATTAATGATGAAGCAATTTCCTGCTCATGATTACTATTTTCTCGATTCGTTCTATGCAGTAGTCTGTCTTTTAGTAATATATCTAACGAGTATAGTTTTAAAAGATATTAAGACATCCAAAGCCCTTGGGTTATTAAGCTTAGGCTTTTTCTTGGTGTTTTTATTTACCGTAAATAAGAGAATACAGCTAAAAAGGGAGGAGACAGGCTTTTGGGATAGAGTTGAAATCACTACCAATAATTTTGAGGGAGCCGAAACTCTTTTGAATGAGAATAATATCCCCCAAACTGCTAAAATATTGGTTTTGGATTCGTACACTACAAACATTCCGTTTATTAAAATGAAGAGATTTGGATATGCATTGTTATCGGAAAAGTACGAGGATATAAAGAATTCATTAACATGGAGGTATGACTATATCGTGTTGCAGGATTGTTACACCTCCGAGATTATCAATTGTTATCCTCCTCTAGTAAATGAGATTGATAGGATTGCCGGAAATGGGAAAATATCTATCTATAAGAAACAGACTAACAATAATATAAAAAATTTACTGGCGTTTTTAAAACTTGACACTCAAGTTCCCATTCTTGTTAAAAAATTAGATTTTGATTCGATTTCAGAAGCGTGCTGGAGCAACGTTAAGGCAAGGAAAAGAACAGACATCTCAAATAGTAACGTTGGCTTTTTGGCTCAGAATGATGATTACAGCACAACACTATCCTTAAAAGGGGTTGATTGGTTATCTAGCAAAACGCATACTTTGGTTTTTTCTGTTCAAGTGTACCCATTGGAAAACCCTGATAATGTTTATATTGTTACCTCAATTGCTTCAAAAGGGGAGGGCGTTTATTTTAACGCTTTTAACTTAAGCACAGCAGTAGACACCATGAAGAAATGGCAAAATGTTCAGCTTGTATTTCCTGTATTACCTCAATTGAAATCGAAGGAGAATGAGTTGAAGGTTTTTATTTGGAATGCAGGAAAAAAGAGCGTTTATTTCGATAATTTTAAAGTTGCAATATACTAGTATGAATATTTTACGGCGTTTATCTTCAGGTATACTTTTGTTGCTTGTTTTATTCCACGGCTCATGTAAAAAAGGGGTTCCCGAAAAATCAGGTATTGCGTTTACTTTTGACGATCATTATATTTTACAATGGTATAACGCAAGAGATCTATTTAATGAATATGGTATTAAAGCTACTTTTTTCATTAACCGGCCACAAAACCTTTTAGCGGAGGATATTATTATGCTTAAGCAGCTGGAAAATGATGGTCACGAAATTGCCTGTCACAGCATGAATCACATTGATCTCATCGATTTTTTATCGAATCATACTGTGAACGATTACATCAATCAAGAGGTTATACCTGCAATTGAAATCATGAACCAATTTGGTTTTAAGGTGAGTGCATATGCATACCCCTATGGAAAAAGCACACCAGAATCGGATAAGGAGCTGCTTAAGTACTTTAAGGTTTTAAGAAAAGCAACGTATAATATTGAAAATACGGAGATCAATAAAATTGATCGCATTTTTACAAAGATCAATTCATCGCGGGTTGTGGATGCAATGGGAATTGACAGTGGATATGGAATTAGCTTGGAAAATCTAGAAAATGGAATGATTCGGGCGAAAAGGAACAATGAAGTTTTGGTGGTATATGCTCATTGTATTGAACAGAAAGAATTGGGAAGTAACATTTCGCGTGAGTATCTTAAACAAGCATTTGAGCTAAGTAAAAAACAGCATTTAAACGCCGTAACATTTTCGAACTTAAAAAATTAAAACACCCAATTAATCGTTTATTATTGTCTACAAATTGAATAAGAGCGATCAACTAAATTTTTAAGAGGATTAAGTCAAGTTTTGTTTCGTAGACTATGTGTGGTTATTTTACCTTCAATTATTATGCTCACAGTAGTCTTTTTTTAGAGTCTGTCCATAATGTCACGAGTTCACACAATGAACGCAAAGAAAAAAAGATAATTAATACTTTGCGATTTCTACAAATTTCTTAGCGGACTTTGCGAGAGCTTTTTCTTAGTTTATACAGACACTATTTAGAAGGGATAAACAAATCAGTAAAATCATCTTTAAGGTAAACCATAATCTAAAAAGTGTCAATTTATTAAGGATAATGAAATGAAAAGTAAGATTTATGCACGATAAAACAAAGGATTAAAAATGTTTACTTTGTTTTCATTATCCACAAAATCAGTAAAAAAGGGTATTTATTACAAAATATAATTATATGATTTTAGACAAATTCAATAGAAATCTGATTATCGTAACGATATTATTTTTAATAATATATACCGTTTTCCCAACAATGAATAGTTCAATTGATGCGTGGGGATATGCATTATATATTAGGCAAGGAATAAACCTTTTTCTACCCCATCATCTATTTCATAATACTATTGGTTTCCTCTGGGTTAAGTTGATTGGGCTCATTATCAAAATTGACACCATAAAACTCCTTATCATCCTAATGCAACAGAGAACGAAAACTACATTATCCCAATGTTTTTCTCATTGTTAGGGAGCCATTTTTTCTTAAAAACTTAAATGATAATCGGATACAAAGCATTTTTTTATCGGGCCTATTCTCAGCAATTGCTTGCCTTTTTCATCAAGTGATGTTTTTTTGGTGGCTATCATTATTAATTGGCGTTGCAATTAAAAAAAAGACTAAACCAGTTACTTGGTTTGCACTTCCTGCATTTATTGTTCCTGTTTCGTATCTACTTGTTTTGTTTTTTTACTTTAGACAACCATTAGCCCTTGATGCTTTTTTGCATCTTGTTTTTAACGATTATTATTCGGGTGCAGCAGGTATTTCAACAGGATTAGGCTCCTTTGTGTTTTTAGGAATTGGCGTTTTTCGTTCTTTTTTTCAGGTTCATGGCTATATAGCAAACCGTTCACATTTTAGTAACCTATATTTAAGTAGGTGCTTTAATCTCGGTTATTTTACTCGTTTGGGCCTTCTTCGGGTTTGGACAAATTCGTTGGAATTTGGGTAAGCTTAAAGAGCAGATGGTTTGGGTACATCTTTTAGCGATTATTATGCAGATACTCTTTGCTTTGCTTTCAAGCGGAAATGCTGAGTTTATGGTAATGGTTCCTTTGCTCTTTGTAATAGTTTTATCACAATTAATCAGCAATGAAATTAGATTTATTGGGCTTTTTGCTTTAGGGATGCTGATTTGGAATCTGTCAATTGGTTTGTTTCCGCTACATTTTCATAATTTAGATAATAGCAATGTGTTATCAACACAGATAATTAAAGGTCAAAAAAATGCGAATCAACCGTTATTCGTGCTATTTAGTAAACCGCGGGTTGAAAATGAGGTTGAGTACTTTACAGGAAGTTATCCAAAAAACCTAGTCACAGGAATTCAGTACGATGATATTAATTTAGTAAAAGCTAGGATTTAACGATGCTTTGGCTAAAAGCCTTCCTGTAGTTACCGATTGCTATAACCGCCCTCACACACTTTCCCGCGAAACGCTTGCGGTATCAAATAATTACGAAAAGTTGTTTTCTGATTATCGTCATCAAAAGGTTGATTCAGTTCAGACTCTAACAGGTAAATACTATCTTTATTCTATTACAAGGAAATAAAAAAGGGGAAACTAGTTCCCCTTCACTATTTGTTAATTATACATTATTCGTTTGTTAGTAAGGTTTTCCCTGTGTTATAAAGCTCCCCAGAATAAATATCTCTTGAGGGGTAACGCTTAGAACGGGAATTGGCGATTTGCTGAGCATCTGCTGTGCGTAACTTCCAAGAACAAAATTGCTGATCGCCCTTGATTGCTCTGTCATAATGCTAATCATATCGGCATTTACATCTAGCGCATACTCGATGGTGATATCGGTGAGATTATCTCCGTTCAGGCTTGCCGTTTTGAAGTGAACTTCGTAATCTTTTAGATAGTCGCACACCTGCTTGGTGTAAGCGTTTAGCTTAGCAACAATTTCATCGGTTTGGGATGACGAGATCGCAACCACATGTATCTCGGCACCAAACGCCTTGGCAATTTCGGCGGTAATCGGAACTTTTTGACGGGTATCGGATGTAATGTCTATCGGCATTACGATTTTTTTGATCCCGTGAGGAACAGCCCCGTGTCGAATGGTAATTACAGGACGCTCGGTTGCCGATACAATTTTTAAAGCATTACTCCCAATAAAAAACTCCTCGAACCCCGATGCACCATGTGTTGAGCAGATGATTATTGCGTCCTCAAAAGCTTCAGCCTGATTAACCACCTCCCGGTAAATCTTCCCTTTTTTGATTATATGGTTTAACTCTAACCCTTTATGAAGTTTTGATGAATACTCACTAGTCAACTTCTCAAAGTTTTGGATTGCGGTCTTATGTTCTTCCTCAAGCCCAATACGCCCTATCTCTGACACAGCCTTTTGAACATAAACCATCTGAATGTTGCTCTTGAACTGATTGGCAAATATTATTGCCAATCGAAGACCATTTAACGATTCCTTCGAGAAATCAATGGGTACAATAATTTGCTTCATGGTTTGAATAGTTTTGATTTGAAGAGCTCCCTAGCAAATGTAATTAGTTTGGGTGAAGTTAGCAAAGAATAATTAATAATTAGGATTCGAAGTTATTGGAACGCAGATATCGCAGATGCAAAGCACCACTAATTTTCGCAGATTTTAATAAATCTGCTGACATCCGCTATTGAAAATCTGTGTCATCTGCGTTCTATTTTTTTCTTACTTTGTAAAAAAGTTTGGCTATGCCTAATAAAAAATATTGTGAAAATCTTGCACGTTTAGAGAGGCTTAATACGCCACCCGTTTCAATTGGGGGAGTATTACTTGGAGCGATCAACCCAATTCGGGTTCAAACCATGGCAACAACCAACACAAACGACACTGATGCTACCGTAAATCAATGTATCCGTGCAATACAGGTGGGCGCTGAGTTTTTTAGGATTACTGCACCGAGCATTAAGGAGGCAAAAAACCTGAGAGATATCAAGCAGGGCTTAGTTCAAAAAGGCGTTGAAATCCCATTAATTGCCGACATTCACTTCAACCCCGAGGTTGCCCTTGAGGCCGCCCTTCATGTGGAAAAGGTAAGAATCAACCCCGGAAACTATGCCGATCCTCGGGCAAAGTTTGATAAAATAGAGTATACGAATTTTCAGTATAACACTGAATTAATAGGCGTTGAGGAGCGGTTTATTCCTCTGCTAAGTCTCTGTCGCGAAAGGAATGTTGCGATCAGAATTGGAGTAAATCATGGTTCCCTATCCGATAGGATAATGAGCCGTTATGGCGATACCCCAGCAGGTATGGTGGAATCGGCAATGGAGTTTATTCGAATTTGTCATCGGCAAAACTTCCAGAATGTAGTGGTATCGATGAAGGCTAGCAATACAAGGGTAATGGTTCAATCAACCCGATTACTGGTAAACCGGATGATGGAGGAGGGAATGGTCTATCCGCTTCACCTCGGCGTTACCGAAGCTGGAGAGGGAGAGGATGGCAGAATTAAATCAGCCGTTGGAATAGGCACATTACTGGCGGATGGAATAGGTGATACCATAAGGGTTTCGTTGACCGAGGAACCTGAATTTGAAATTCCTGTGGCCCAGAAATTAGTCGCATATTTTGAGCATCGAGAAACAGAACCCCAAATTCTGGATATTAGCGATTTACCTTTCGATCCATTCTCCTACAATCGTAGGAAAACAATGCAAATTGGAAATATTGGGGGTAGTAATCCACCTATTGTTGTCGCCAACCTATCTCGCTCAGAGAGGATATGTGATAATGATTTATTGGAATGGGGGTGGAGTTATAATTCAGCCAAAAAGGTTTGGAGCCGTTCTGAGCAGTCTGCCGATTATCTTTTTTTTGAGAATGCCGATATATCAGGAATTAGTCTTTCAAAAGAGTTACCTATAATTCCAACAATCATCGATACGATCGAAGGTCTCGAAAAAAAGAAGAGGTCGAGGATTCCAACCTTTTGTAGGATTGATCAATCCAATCTTGATGATAATTTATTAGGGAAGATAAAAGAGAGGAGCAATTTGATTCTCCTTCTCGAAACATCAAATACAAATGGATATGCCGATCAGCGTGCTGCTTTTGTAAAATTGATGAATGCTGGGATAGAAAACCCTGTTATCATTCTACGGGATTATAACGATTCTGATCATGAACTTTTCCAGCTGAAGAGTGCCGCTGATATGGGGGCATTGTTAATTGATGGGTTGGGGGATGGATTGATGATTTCATCCAATAGCATTTCTCAAGATGTAATCTGCTCAACTGCTTTTTCGATTCTCCAGGCTGCAAGAACTCGCACTACCAAAACCGAATTTATATCATGCCCCGGTTGTGGCCGGACCCTTTTTAACCTTCAGGAAACGGTTGCCAAGATAAAAACTGCGACAGGTCACCTCAAAGGGCTCAAGATCGGAGTGATGGGCTGTATTGTGAATGGGCCAGGTGAAATGGCCGATGCTGATTATGGGTATGTAGGAGCGGGGAATGGAAAGGTCACATTGTATAAGGGTAAAGAGGTTTATAAAAGAAATTTATCAGAAGAAACGGCTGTTGATGAGCTCATAAGGTTGATCAAGGAGAATGGGGATTGGAGGGAGAATTAGTTCAGTGTTGTAAAGATTGTTTAGCGTTTGAAAACCCAGAACTCAGAACGCACAACATGTTACTTTTATTAACAAAAACTCTCTAACTTAGCACCAGCTGATTTTTAAACCTATATACATGGCAAAGATTCTGGTTGTTGACGATGATTCTACTTTTTGCATAATGCTTAAAACCTTTCTTTCCAAGAAAGGGCACGAGGTTAAGGAGGCATTTTCATTCGATGAGGCGGTTCGATCAATCAAGTGCGAAGAATTTGATGTTCTTCTTTCAGATTTTCGCCTACCCGACCATAGCGGTATGGATCTTTTAGCCGAGGCTAAGCGAAAATCATCGGAGACCATTGTTATACTTATGACTGGTTATGCCGATATCCGAGTAGCGGTTAGCGCAATAAAAAAGGGGGCTTACGAGTATGTAACGAAACCCATCAATCCTGATGAAATTCTTTTAACAATCACCAACGCATTGGCGGCAAGAAAAGGCGTTTCTGCAAAAAACGAGGATAATAGTAGCTCAAGGATTCCCGCAAAAATATTTATTCGAGGGATCAGCCCACAGGCAAAACAGGTTAACGATTATATCAGCATCGTTGCACCCACAAATCTTTCGGTAATCATTCAGGGCGATAGTGGTACAGGTAAAGAGTACATTGCCCGAGAAATTCACCGGGAGAGTAAGCGAAACAAACATCCATTTATAGCCATCGACTGTGGAGCCCTTTCGAAGGAGCTGGCGAGTAGCGAGTTTTTTGGTCACCTTAAGGGTTCTTATACTGGGGCAATATCTGACAAAATTGGACAATTCGAGGCCGCTAATGGTGGAACCCTTTTCCTCGATGAGATTGGTAATCTTCCCTATGATGTTCAGGTAAACCTCCTTCGAGCCATTCAGGAGCGAAAGGTTAAGAAAATTGGTGGTAGCAAAGAGGTTGAGGTTGATGTTCGCCTTATTACCGCTTCAAATGATGATTTGATTGATGCCGTAAAGCGTGGCGATTTTCGCGAGGATCTATATCATCGTCTAAATGAGTTTACCATAAGCATCGCACCGCTGAGGGATCGTAAAAGCGATTTAACAATATTTGCCAACCATTTTCTCGATTTAGCCAACCGCGAGATGGGAAAAGCGATTGCTGGATTTGAACAACTCGTTATAGATGTATTCATGCAATATCCTTGGCCAGGGAATATCCGAGAATTAAGGAATGTAATCAGAAGAGCCGTACTGCTTGAAAAGGGAGACCGAATAACCTTACAAACGCTTCCCACAGAACTATATACCCAATCCGAGGAATCGGAAGTTTTAACCAATGGTGCTAGACCCATAGAGAATCTCCGGGATTCAAAGGAGAAGGCTGAGCACGATCTTATTCTCACCACGCTCGAGAAGGTTCGTTTTAATAAGAGCAAGGCTGCTAAGCTGCTTGATATCGATCGCAAAACACTTTATAACAAGCTAAAGCAATACGGGATAGAGTATTAAGAAGTACTTGGAGTTGAGAGTTATTCCGACCTTCCAGAGTTCGAAGTACCTGAAAGAGTCTGGAGTAGAAAAAGAATTTACACCGCAGAGTAGCGAAGGGATGCAGAGAGAGTTAATTTTCACACTATCCCTGCGTCCAACAGCCGTTATAGCCCCTTTTTAACAGAGCGTAAGCGAGCTCACGACCAAAGGGAGTAAAGGGTTGAGGTTATATCTAAAAAACAACCACAATAGGCACACTAGAACACACTAGAAAATTAAACGATATGACTATTGTGGTAAAAGCACTAATGATATACATCACCTATTTGACCATTTCTTCCAAAAAATGCTTTAATTTGTATTCATTACCCACTTTTTCTAAAACGAAAAGGCTATGAACACGAAAATAAATACTTTCCGTAACTTCAAATATGTTGCTTTATTCCTATTAACCCTTGCTATTAGCAATTTTGTGATTGCTCAAACTCGTTTACCCCAGAATGTTAGAAGAGTGATAACAACCTTTTCGTATACGATTGAAAACGGGCAGCAAAAGCAACCTGCATATGTAATTGAACAGGACCTATATGACTCTTTAAACAGGAGGCACACCGATATATTTTTTGACAGGAAAGATCATTCTCCACACAACTTTAAGTGGTTTTATTACAAAGGTTCAGCGCTCTATAAAGCCGAAATTTACGAACACGAAAAATTGAAGCAGGAGATTGAGTACACCTATACCAACAAGCTGATATCCCAACAAGTCATTAAGAATATTTCTTCTTCTGACACTTCGATATACCTTATATTGAATTACACCAATAATGAAATTGGGAAACCAATTAAGATAGTAGCAAAAAACGGTCAGGGGAAGTTAGTATATTCGAGCACTTCAAAATACAATACTAATGGATTAGAGATTTCAAGAAAGGTTAAAGCAAAGAAGAATATCTTTCCACAGGATTCAATTATATCGTTATCATCCAAACCAACTTACGACCCACAGGGTCGTTTAGCTGCTCAAAAGGTAAAAACAATTTATTCCGACAAACGCGCTAAAACACTTGATTACCGTTACTCCTACGATTCGAAGGGCAATCAAACAGGCATTCTAACCTTAGCTGAAAATGGAAAGCAGGTTGCACGAGAAGAAATGTTTTTCCATGAGAAGTCTGAGAATAGGGTTTTACAGATTAATCGTTATGATGCTAATAATGTGTTGGTGGAATTTATTACCAAGCGTTATGAGGTTTACCCTGGCAACAATCCAACGATCTTAAATATTGAAGATTAGCACAGAGGCGGACCATAAACTCGTCATTGAAAACGCTGTGAAG
>JAYTVX010000397.1:0-39205 GCA_043743775.1 Bacteroidales bacterium
CGGCGGGGACCCACCCCTTCCCATCCCGAACAGGGACGTTAAGCCCGCCAGAGCCGATGGTACTGCGAAAGCGGGAGAGTAGGACGTCGCCACCCATCAGAGCCTCTAGACTTGTCTAGGGGCTTTTTTTTTGATCTTTAGCACTCTTTAGCTTGCATTTAGGCCATTCAAAACGCATCAGGTTTAGGTAGAATAAGATTATTTGGACTATATTTGTATTCCAAATGAAAAGAAAGTTTAAGCTAAAAATATTACCTCTATTAATTGTTATTCTTCTTTCCCAGAGGTTATTGTTGGCTGGTGAAATAAATAATCACCAGATAGCTGGATTGCAGGTATCTGATACAATCCAAAAGATAGCTCATAAAATTGTAGTCAGAGACACTGCAAAGATTGATTCTAGTTCAACAGGAAAGATATCCTCAAGAAACATTCTCAATATCCTTAATGGTGTTGATACTTCTAGTAGATTTGTAGCGTGGCGATTGGACTTAAAAACATTTGATTTAGATGTAGTAACCAGTGTTGATACATCCTTATACTTCCCTCACCTAGTTACACCTACTCAGAAAAGATTGGAGACGATCACTTCTTTAGGAAACATGGGTTCGCCATTACAATCCGATCATTTTTTTAATCGAAGCAGAAACTCAATTTTTCTTTTCTCAAAAAATTATATTGATTACTCATCAGGATTTGCTGATCATAAACAGTATCATGTTCGAAAACCTTTAACCCTTATCAGTTATACAAAAGGGGGGAAAACTAGCGAAGCTGAACAAACCATTTCAGTGCTTCATACTCAAAATGCAAGTAAATATTTCAACTTTGGGTTAACCTACGATAATTTAGGAACAAAGGGGATGTATAAAAATCAACTTACAAAGGATAACTTTTTTTCATTATTTGCAAGTTATTACAAGAATCGCTTATCGGCTCAAGGTGTATTTTCCTATAATCGTATTCGTAATCAAGAAAATGGTGGATTGAAATCAGATTATGATATTCAAGATACTACCATAGAATCGGCATTGATCCCATTCAAACTCATTGGTGCATCCAGTGAGGTTAAACAAAAGTATTTTTCAGGAGTCTTTGGATACAACGTTATAAACCGGTGGGTGATGGCGAAGGATAGCAAGGGTAATCAAGCATTAATTAAGAGGCCCGTTTTTACCCTTAAGGCGATGTTTGAAGCTAATCAGCAATCGAGAAACTATATAGATGCTGACACATCAAATTATAAAAACTATTATATAATTAAAGGAATTACCCATGATTCCGCTATGATTTTAACCTATGAAACAACAATTCTAGGGGAGATAGATCAACTGGCAAAATTCCCTGGTCTTCCTGGATTTAGGTTTTGGATCACCAATACTAGAGGAAAATACTATTACTTTAAACCCAGTGATTTTATTTTTAAAAGATCTGATGATAAAATCTCCACGAGCCATTTCGGGGTTGGCATATTCAGCTATTCGTCCTATTTATCGTACAGCGGATCGCTGAGAATGTATTTAAATGGTTACCGATCCTCTGATAAAGAGCTATTAGGACAAATGGTGGTTTCACCATGGAAATCGAAGGAGTATCCTTATGTAAAGGCTAAAATTGAAGTATCCGATAAAGAACCTGATTTATTTGTACAGAACTACTTTTCTAACCATTTTAAATGGAATAACCATTTTGTGAAAGAGAAGTGGTTTATGCTTGGGGGTTCTATTGGAGCTGATAAATGGAAATTTGAGGCTGGATACAATCTAGCCCGAATCAACAACTTTGTCTATTTTGATACAACCGGAATCCCCAAACAGGCATCGGGTGTTACAATCACGTCAGCATTCGTTCAAAAAGGATTTAAATTAGGGAGATTTTATTCAACAAACAGAGTTGTTTGGCAGGCATACAACAATAAAGGAGTCATAAATCTGCCCACCTTTTCAATTTTTAGTTCACTATTTTTTGAGTATGAGTTGGTGAAAAATGTTCTAATGGCAAGAATAGGAGCCAATGTATTCTTCAGGACAAAGTTTTATGCCGATGCATACTCACCTGCAACAGGACAATTCTACAACCAAAAAGTTAAACAAATTGGTGATTATCCAGTTATTGATGCTTTTGTTGACCTTAAGTGGAAACGAGCGATAATATTCTTCAAGTTTGACCATATAAATCAGGGAGTGCCTAATAATGAATATTTTTCGGCGTTACACTACCCTTTAAACCGCAGGATTTTTAAGCTGGGTATATCATGGATTTTTTATGATTAAAAACCGCAAAATCCATGATAATTAAACAATTATAGTTTATTGGTGTTTCTGAATTAGGTAATCAAAAATATTGCTGATGATAGTGTTTATCTTAAATAGGGTAAGGTATTTTGTTTTTATGGCATTTATGCTCTTGTTCTCTTGCATCTTTAAGGATTCTGGCTTAAATAAGACTGTGAAAAAAACGAGAGATTTAGCGCAGATTTTAACCGAGGGTAAGATTGTTGCTGTAACTGATTTTACTTCAACAAACTATTTTATCTATAAAGGCGAACCTATGGGTTACCAGTATGAGATGCTGGTATCGTTAGCCGCAAATTTGGGGGTTAAGCTTGAACTCATTGCTGAAAATAGTCCTGAGGAATCACTTAGAATGCTTAGAAATGGGGAGGTTGATATTATTGCAAACGACCTTTCAAATATAAAAAGTAAAAAAGAGCAATTCAGATTTACTGAACCATACAGGCAGACTAAGCAGGTATTGATTCAGCGAAAAATATTTAACAAGAATGGAGAGGTTTCAAATCCTCTTATTCGCGACTTAAATGATTTAGCGAATGAAAAAGTATTTGTAAGGGGGAATTCTATACCAGCTAAGACATTAAAGGAGTTCTCGGTTGAGAATAATATTCCAATTAATATTGAGTTAAACACAAAAGATGATACTGAGCATTTGATTGATCTTGTTGCTACTGGGTCTATTGATTATGCTGTTTGTGATTATACTGTTGCTAAAGTTCAAGCAACCATCTATTCAAATATTGATATTGAAACATCTATTGGCCCAAACCGAAATCTTGCCTGGGCTGTTAGTAAGGGATCACCAGATCTTCTTCGGAAAGTAAATGAGTGGTTGAATACATTTACAAAAACTCAAGAGTATTCTAATATTAGCTATAGATATATAGATAATCCCTACATGGCGATTATTAAAAAGAGCGACTACTTTTATTCAACAACGGGAAAACTTTCTGTTTTTGATGACCAGATTAAATCGGAGAGTAGTTTTATAAACTGGGATTGGCGTTTATTAGCTTCACTTATCTATCAGGAATCAAAGTTTAATCCCACGGTTAAATCTGAAAGCGGGGCTTATGGCTTGATGCAATTTATGCCTATAACAGCTGAATACTTTGGAATTGATAATGAGGCTGGTCCAAGCGTACAGCTTAAAATGGGAGCTCGCTACCTCAAAATGCTTGAGAAATATATGGCGGATATCAAAATACCTGAAAAGGAGCGATTGAAATTCGTTTTAGCTGCATACAACGCTGGTTACGGACATATTTTAGATGCAAGGAGTTTAGCTCGAAAATACGGGAAAGATCCAAATGTTTGGGATAATAACGTTGCCTTTTTCATTCAGAATAAAGTAGTATTCTACAACGATTCGGTTGTTCGACATGGTTATTTACGAGGAGCCGAAACCTATCGTTATGTGAATGAGATTCTGGATCGCTATGATCGCTACAAAAATATCGTTAAGCGCTAATCAACAATTAAAAAGCTCAATAAACTCCGAAATAATCATTGCCGTAGCACCCCATACATCTTCGCAATCGACCTTAAAGTAGGGCGCTTCTATTGAATGCTCCCTAACTACAATTGTTTTATGTAGATGATTCTCAGAATTTTTCAGATGGCATATTGGAACTGTAATTGTAAACTCTACCTCTTGAAGGTTAAGGTGTAAAACGGGCTTTTCTCGAAGCAATCCAATTACTGGTAGTACCTCCATATTGCTGACTGGAATGAAGAGTGGCGTTAACGTTCCCAGAACCTCTACCTTAAACGGATCTATACCAACCTCCTCTTGTGCCTCACGAAGGGCTGTCTGTATTAGCGAACTGTCAAACTCCTCGAATTT
The DNA here is from genome assembly GCA_043743775.1 of Bacteroidales bacterium. GTDB lineage: Bacteria > Bacteroidota > Bacteroidia > Bacteroidales > Tenuifilaceae > UBA8529. The sequence goes on from JAYTVX010000397.1 coordinate 4,141, forward strand.
TCCACCCGGAAAGCTTATTTGTCCGCTATGAACGCCATCATACGTTGCCCTCTTAATTAGCAGTGTATTAATTTTATTGTTTTCGGGGAATAGCGAGATTAGAACTGCACTCTGACGAACAGCCCTATTTTCATCGATAATCTTTAATAGTTCCCCTCTATGCGAGGGTGCCATACGGAGCTGAACCGCATTACCAGGTAGGGGTTGCTGGAGGTTGTATCTTAATTCGGTTAATAGTTTGTCAGACACTAGCAATATGAACTTTTTTAGTTACCCTAAAAATAGCATTAAGGATACATTTATTGTAAATTTGAATAACAAAATTTTTAATCGTTAGTTCTTATTTTCATCATTATTAATTATGGATAAGGGCTTTTAAGCATGATATTCTTTCTCAGTGTTTAACTAAAAGCAGCTGCTATGGAATATTTTTCAGCACAAAAACTTAGAGAGGAATGGGGAAATAAGCCCTGCAATCATCCTAAAATCGAAAAGGAGTACTATGCCGACACTCATACCCTTGATTATGTTTGTAGGCAGTGTGGTAAGGAGTTTACGCTTCTCGAGATGATCGAAACCAAGGACAATCAAAGGAAGAATCGAAGAGTCGGTGTAACGTATTAGATTTCAGTAACCCGTTAGAGGAAATTAAGAGTTGCGAGTTGGCGAAATTTAACTTTCATCCAAACCCTAATTTGCATTTTGATAATTCTCTCGAACTCATTCTGGTACTTTGTATTCGTCATTTGATGCATCCCTATTTTTTTTAATGATTTATATCACCATTAATTTATGGTTATCATAGCTCAAATTCTCGCTTATTAGTGTAAATTGTTTTGCATTTGAATATTTTGTAAATTATTTGTTGAAAATTGGAATGGTTTGTAATTCTTAGTATTCTAAAATCATATTTGTTTTTAATATTCTTTTAGAAACGGTGTTATGGTGAATATTAAGTAACTCATAGTAACGAACATTTATTAACTCACCTAAAATTGCGTACATGAGAAAAATTTACTCTTTTTTGATCGTAATGTTTCTTTGCAATTTATTCTCTTATGGACAGGCACCCGTTATTACGATCAGCCCTGTTTCATTCAATGAGAATATTAGCGCAGGAGCTCAAAAGATTGTTACTTTTACCATTACTGATAATGGTAATCGTGATCTAAAATGGCAATTCAAGCGGGATAGCGTTGAATTCACTAAAGCAGACAACGCGAATTCTCTACTTTCAGCAAATCAGGATAGGATTACCAATTCTGTTTGGATAACCCGCGGTGATTATCAGGGCATATTTAACATTGCCCAAGAGGCATCGTTTCAGCATTATTTTTCTCCTGTTGGAACAGAATGGTCAAGTAATCCAACTTGGCTTTCATCCAAAAGTGACTATTCCGATTGGAACAGCAATGTAGGCGGGGATATGAGCACCGTCGATACCTTTTCGATGCATCTGATTAATGATAATAAATACTATGATGTTGTTTTTCACAGCTGGACTAGTAGCGGAGGTGGAGGATTTTCTTATTCCCGTTTCGAAACGATAAAATGGATAGATGCTTCAACCCATTCTGGAACTGTTCCTATTAATGGCAATGAAGAAGTATCGATTTTCATTGATGCAACAGATTTGACGGCTGGAGTTTACAATGCTATTTTACATATAGCAAGTAATGATCCCCTAAAAGGATTTGTTAACTTACCCATAGCATTAACTGTTACGGGGTCTCCTGATATTTCGTTTGATCCTGCAAATATCGATTTTGGAGATCAATCAATAGGCGGGGATTACATACAACCCATTGATATTACAAATACGGGTTCGAGTGTGCTAAACATAACCGGTATTGCCGCTTCAACATCATTCTACACGGTAACCGAATCGAATATATCAATTCAACCTGGCAAATCGTACAAATTGAATGTGCATTTTTCTCCATTAGGTATCCAAACCTATGCTGATAACCTTACACTAACTAGCAATGCAGCAGGGTCGCCTACCACTATTGGGTTAACCGGAAATGGAGTAGCTGCACCAATCATAACTGTTGATGTGGCTTCAATAAGCAAAGAGTTAATTTCGGGCAACAGTATCACTCAAACTATAAATATAGGTAACACAGGGAATAATGATCTTTTGTGGAAAATTAAACTTCACGCCCCTCCAGTTACCTTTGTTAGACCCAATTATGTTGATTGGACCCTAGAACAATTTCAGGACAAAATCACACCTACGGTCAGTATTGCACGTCAAAACAAAATGGGAATTTTCAATAGTGTTAATGAACCTTCCTACATACGTTATACATCACCTACTGGTACTCAATGGTCTTTAGGATATTCCGATGAGCTATCCCCTACAGATTATAAAGATTGGAAATATTCAATAACTGATTATGGATACAACCTTCCTGAACTGGTAAACAAACCCATGTCATTATTTTTAGCGGATAATGATTTATATATTGATATTAAGTTTACGAGTTGGACTGGAAATGGTCAGGGTGGTGGATTTTCTTATACGAGAGATGGAGCCGTTTACTGGATTAGTCTATCCATTAAATCAGGAACAACAGCAATGACTACCTCCCAAGCAGTTGATATTAATTTTGATGCAACTGGTATGAAAGCAGGGATTTATACTGGGGATATTATTATTAAGAGTAATGATCCTGATCAAGGAGAAATTGTAATCCCAACAACGCTGAAAGTTACAGGCACACCTGTAATTGATGCCAATTCTTCCATCGATTTTGGAACCGTTTTGATTGGTAGTAGCAAAGTAATTGCCCTCGAAATTCTCAACACAGGGAGCGATACTTTAAAAAACATTACTCTCTCAAGCGATCAGGCTTATTATACTTTTGGAGCTTACGGAAATAAAATTCTTCCCGGTAAATCAGAAATGGTCAATGTGATCTATACGCCTAGTAGTGCGGCAACCGAAACGGGGACATTAACCATAAGTTCAAACGATCCTGTTAATCCTACTTATCTTGTATCCTTAACCGGTATAGGTAATTCACCACCTATAATATCCGTTGATCAAACACCTATTACAGCAACTATTGCAGCAGGAACTACTCTTGATGTAGATGTAAGTATTAATAATACTGGAGTTGCTGATCTTGAAGGCGAAGTAAATTTTACGCAATCCAATAAGATAAGCTTTAATAAGGTTTCATCCTCTGATTGGTTACTTGTCGCGAATCAGGATCATATTACCGATAAAGTATGGATAACCCGAGCGAACCGAGAAGGGATTTTTAATATTAAGGCAGAAAATGATTATAATTCGGGAAGTTCTCCTGATGGAACTGAATGGGCTATGGGTAAAACAATAGATCTTACAGCTGGAGATTACACGAGTTGGAGGGATGCTGTATCTGGTGATCCCCTAAAAATGATTGGGCACGTTATATCAATGCATGCAATTGAGGAGGATAGGTATTTTGATATACTATTCGATAGCTGGACATCGGGTCATCAAGAAGGAGGTGGAGGTTTCTCCTATACTCGTATAGAGGTACCAAAATGGGTAAAGATGTTGGGGAGTTCTGGAACTGTGTCCGCTGGAGTACCTCAACTTATAACATTTACTCTTGATGCTACAGCTCTCAACAAAGGGGTATATACCGCTAATATGCATATTTTTAGCAATGATATAGTCACCCCAGAAGTTGTTATCCCAGTTACTTTAACTGTAACAGGAGCTCCTGTAATTGATGCAAGCACTCCCGTAAGTTTTAACGATACTCCGATTGGTGGTTCCACAACTGAAACACTTACAATTAGCAATACGGGAACAGATGTACTTACTGTATCGGGAATTACCCATTCCCTCACTGTGTATAATATAAATTCAACGGGGTTCACTGTTAATCCTGGGCAAAGTGTTGATCTTGAGGTTACATTCTCTCCAACAGCAGCACAATTCTACAGCGATAATCTTGAGATCTCCAGTGACGATGCATTGCAACCTGTTTTTGAGGTTGCCGTTTCGGGTACAGGAATTCAACCTCCAACAATTTTTGTAAGCAGGACATCCATAGATACTATGTTGTATCCATCATCGGTAGAGACGTTTGATGTTGTCATCAAGAACAACGGGACAACCGAGCTTAATTGGAGCCTTGAAGGAGAAACTGTTGCTTTTACTAAGGCCCTCAATGCTGATTGGAATCTACTTGCCAATCAGGATCGAATCACCGATAATGTTTGGATAACCCGTAAGAGCAGTCAGGGTCTTTTTAATATTGCCAAAGAGAGCGGCTATACAAGTGTTTCTCCAAAGGATACAAAATGGGCTTTTGGGACAACAAGTTCTCTTTCCCCAACTGACTATAAAACGTGGATCCAAGCGGTTAACTCTGATCCACAGAGTATGATTGATCAGGACATGTCTTTATTCCTAGTCACCGACAAAAAGTACTACGATATAATGTTTAGTGGTTATAGCGGAGGCAGTACAACTGGTGGTGGTTTTGCATACACCAGAAAAGAGGTGATTCCAGGCTGGATAACTTTTAGTAATAACAACGGAACACTTAGTGCAGGGGCAGAAGAAACAGTTACAGTAACATTAGATGCTACAGGGCTAGATGGTAAGTACAGTACGAACCTAGTTGTGAAAAGTAACGATCCTGCACATCTTAAAACACCTGTTCATGTCAACCTAACGGTGGGTGGAACGCTGGTTATAAGTCCAATTGCCGATATTAAGCTTAATCAGGGATTCATTTCTCATGACATTGACATTGCCAATGTCTTCGAAAGTCCAGGTTCAATCACTATTTCAGCCTTCTCAGATAAAATAGCAGTTGTTACCTCAAGCATTATTGGGAATACTTTAACCATTACTGAGGTTGGGTTAGGAACTGCTTTAATCACTCTAAGAGCTGAAGATGAAAATGGTCTCGTTGCCTATGAGGATTTCAAATTTACTGTTAACGCTGGGCCAGTAGTGGCCAACCCAATTGCTGATCTCGTTAAGAATGCAGGTTTTGGAACCTTTACAGTCGACTTGACGAATGTATTCACCGATATCAATGGTGATGTTATTACATTAAGTGCATCCAGCAATAATACAGCGGTTGCTACTGTTGCTGTAGTAGGAAAAACGCTTACGGTAACTGAAGTTGCTGCTGGTTCTGCAGCAATTACGGTATCGGCAAGTGATGGATTCGCTTTAACTCCTACAACAGATGTCTTCAATCTAACAGTTAATCCAGGAACCAGTGTGGAAGAGGTACTAAAACAATCGATAAGTTTGTATCCTAATCCTACATCAGGTCTATTAACAATCAAGTTGAGTAATCCTTTAAAAGGAAACGTATTTATTCGTGTTTCTAGCATCATTGGTGTCGAGGTATTGAACCAAAATGCTTCAGGTGCGAACGAATTAATACATCTTAATTTGTCGTCGCTTAACAAAGGGATATACTTTGTTCAGATTATTGAGGACTCTAAGGTCATCTGTACGAACAAAATTATTTTCCAATAGGTAATTCATTACAAAACGAATGTAAAAAAGAGGTGGTAAATCCACCTCTTTTTTATTTGAATCAATAGGAATTATGCCTTATTCTTTAGAATGATAACCTCAATAATCTTCTTTGACAGATCATCGGAGATTGACATTTTGCTTTTAAGCATTGCGATTACAACTTCCTCTTCGTTAGCTACAGTGCCATCTGCTAGAACGAAATCAACCGCATTGGTATAAACGGTAGCGCGCATTTCAGCAGGAATTTTCTCTACTGCTTTATCGATTAGGGCTTCAAGGCTTTTGGTTTCTTTTAGGATGCGCTGAATTTTTTTCATTGCATCGCGAAGGTCGAACTTACGAAATGTTGGTCTGCTTGCAAGAAGGTTTATTAGGTTAATCTCCTCTTCAGGGGCAATCTCACCATCAGCTGCCATGCATGCGAAAATCACTGCAAAAAAAGCTTCTTTCTCGTTGGAGATTTCTGCCGAACCTCCCATATTAAAAAGTCCCATAATAAATAATTTAAGTTTGTTTTGATTTTTTTAACGGAGGGCAAAAGTAACATTTTGGGCAGAACAACGCTTAAAAGAATGATAAAAAGAGTTAATTCTTTAGGGTTTTATGTGCAGCCGTGTCGTAGTTTAACAATTTATGTGTGATGCCAAATGCTGTAATGGTTGTGTTATTTTCTTTGATGTTGGATTATAGAGTTATGTTGTGATAATACTCAGTGGTGTAAATAGAAAAAGCCCCATCTACTGAAAGGTAAATGAGGCTTTTGCTTATCCATTAAAATTTATGGAATTCGATAAATCGTTATCCCGTAATGCTCTTGATCGTAAGGAGGAGTATCGTTCCAATCGCGGTAGGAGTGAGAACCATCTGTTTCGTAGTAAACAGTATACTCACCAGCAGGAAGGAGAATCGTCCCATCAAACATCCTGTTCTTATCTGCTCCACCTGCTCGTTCACATGTTCTGTAGGTCATCTCCCAAACTATTTTATCGGTATTGCTATTCTTAATCCAGCCAAGGTCAACCAATTCATCGCCATCACCTTCACCGATAGCGAAAATCCGAATTTTCGTCTCTTTATCGAGAGTGAACGATTTCTTAATCCGCTCATCGTCTCCAACTTTAACAATTTCTGCAAGAATTTGACTATTTGAACTTGCCGATTGAGCATCGGTTAAAACGAATGAATCCTTATCCTGATCAACGAGAATACTTAGACCCCAAAGTTCAGGGACTAAAGGAGGTGCTACATTCCAGCTACCAAAATCATGAGAATCATCGGTTACAAAGTAAGCGGCATAGTTTCCTTTTGGAAGTTCAACCTCTTGGTTAACAAGTCTGTTTTTTTCTCCACCACCTGCATATTGCCCTTTTCGTTGTGTAAACTCCCAAACCTTGGTGTGGGTATCGGTATTTATTATCCAACCATAATCAGCCATATCAAAATCGCCAGAACTTTCACCTTCGCTCAAAATCCTAATCTTCATATCCTTCTTAAGGGTAAAGCCTTGCGATAGGTATGCATTGTTCTTTGCTTTGTTAAGCTTTAGTACAAAAGGATCTTCTTGTTCAATGGTTTTCACATTTGATTTATCAACTTCGTCAGGCCATACTGTAATGCCCCAGAATTGAGGATCGTATGGAGGAAGAACATTCCATTTGTCGTAGGAATGTGAGTCGTCGGAGATATAGTAAAGCGTATAGGTTCCTTTTGGTAATTTGATGGTCTGAAAAGTTGATTTATTCTTACTCCCACCACCTGCTTTTTTAAATCGAGTTTCGTTATTGGGCCATACCTTTTCATAGGTACTAGAATTTACAATCCAGGCGAAATCGTTGAGATCACCATCCGATTGCTCCCCAATTTCCATGATATTTAAATTGATATCGCTGGTTGTCGAAAAACTTTTCTTAATGCTCAAATTATCACCAGCACGAACCACTGAAATCAACGCATTTGACGAGAACTCATTAACCTTTTTATCCCAAGCGATTTCAGTAAAATTAGCACTTGGGGCAGAAATTGACATGGAGAATTTTGAAGCATACTTACTATTATACGGCTCTTTATTGTCATTAATATCATTGAAGATTAGGTTGAATAGCTCCCCAAGATCACTAATATGAAAATTATAATTATTTTTTCCGAATCGATTGTCGTTCATACCTGCAGCATAATAAACTTCGTACTGACCTGCTGGCAGGGTGACCTCTTTCTTAAAGCTGAAACGACCAGGATCGGTCCGCTCAAAGAATTTGTCGTTTGCATCGGCGAGTAAATTCCATACAACCTTTCGCGATTTACTATCGAGAATCCAACCATAAAACATCATATCGTTACCCAACTTCTCAAATAGTCCACCATAACCTTCTACCATAATGGTAGTTTCTTTTGAGAGAACGAATGCTTTTATATCAATCCTCCCAGGTTTCTGGTATCCAACGGTGATTTTACTTTCTTGATTTTGTGCAATCGTAACAATTCCTTGTAGCATTATTGCCATTAGAATTGCTAATGAGGTAATTAACTTTTTTGATTTCATCTACATTTTAGTTTTAAGGTGAAGCAATATTATATCTGACTTTATATGACGCTTAACAATAAAATATGTTACAATTATTTATTAAGTAAATGTATGAATAACCTAAATTGGTCTCTTTAAATCAGTGAGACTTTAATTTTGTGAAACAAAATTATTTTGTCGAACTGATCCCGAGTATGGCCGAGGGATCTCTAGGGTTATATTGCCTTCGGCGAACTCGCAAGCTCGGTTGGCTTCGCCTAGCTCGTAAACTCGGTTCCCCGCCGCTTGCGGTTAGGTAGTCCATTAATGCAAACAATTTAAACTGTAGAAATGAAGATCTCCCCTTTTAAGCTTGAGCGTTACTTTGCTAAATACGAATTTTCAGCGAAATATATGCTTTCAAGTTCCGACTGCGATGGGTTTAGGATGAATGATATTCTGAGCATGTCAACCATTGAAGAACTAAAAATATGGCAAAATCTACAGCTTGGATATACCGAGAGTCAAGGATTGCCGATACTTAGAGACGAGATTACTAAACTTTATTCTACGATCTCTTCGGATGATGTGATGGTATTAACACCCGAGGAGGGTGTTTTCGTTGCGTTGAATAGTATCCTTAGCAAAGATGATCACGTAATTTGTATTGCTCCGAGTTACCAATCCTTGCATCAAGTTGTACGTAGCATTGGTTGTGATATTATTTTTTGGTTACCCGATGAGGAGAAGGGATGGTATTTCGATCCGAATGACATTGAGAAGGCAATACGCCCCAATACTCGCCTAATCATAGTCAATTTCCCTCATAATCCTACTGGTTACTTGCCATCACTTCATGATTTCCAAAGAATTATTGATATTGCAAAGGAGAACAATCTAATTCTATTTTCGGATGAGATGTACCGCTACCTTGAGCATGATTCTGAGTTAAGATTACCATCGGCAAGCGATTTGTACCCTAATGCCGTTTCTCTATCTGGATTATCGAAAACATTTGGCTTGGCGGGTCTGCGCATAGGCTGGCTTGCCACCAAGAATCAAGAGTTACTTCAAGAAATGCTTGCCTTTAAGGATTACACAACCATTTGTAATAGCGCTCCAAGTGAGGTTTTAGCTTTAATCGGGTTGCGCCATAAGGAGTCTTTAGTCGGTCATAACCTTAAAAAGATTAGGTTGAATCTAAATCTACTCGATGAGTTCATTCAGAAACATGCTCACATCCTATCATGGAATAAACCAAAAGCAGGTACTATTGGACTGGCAAAGCTGAATATTGATTTCCCCAGCGAAGTTTTCTGTGAAAGGATTGTTAAGGATACCGGAATAATGATTGTTCCGAGCGAGGTTTTTGATTACGGGGATAAGCATATCCGACTTGGCTTTGGCAGAGTAAATTTACCTGAAGTCCTTGACCTCTTTAGCAAATCTATCCGTTAATCACGATGGAGGATAACAAGTTGTAAAACAAGTTATTTTTCGCTTGAATATTATTGGGTTTTTTTAACTTGCCACCGAAATAGATAATACTTTTTAGCTCAGGGTAAACCTTTTAAACTGTCAGCAATCAAAAATAAATATTAACCACCAACAGTAAAGCCATGAAACGAATTCCATTACTTTTTCTAGTAGTTTTAATTATGTTTGGATGTAAGCATCAGGAGGAAAAATCCTTGAATCCATTCTTTAGCGAGTTTAATACTCCGTTTAATGTACCCCCATTCGACAAGATTGATACGAGCCATTATGCCCCTGCTTTTATTAAGGGTATTGCCGATCAGCAAGCCGAAATTGATGCGATTGTAAATAGCACAGAGGTACCTACTTTTGAAAACACCATCTATGCTCTCGATAAATCGGGAAAACTGCTTGGAACTGTTAGCCGAGTTTTTTATGCATTAAACTCTGCAAATACTGATTCCGCAATGCAAGCAATTGCTCAAAAGGTTGCTCCCTTAACTACGAAGCACAAGGATAATATATCACTCAACGAAAAACTTTTTCTGCGTATCAAGGCAGTCTACGAGAGCCGTGAAACGAGCAATTTAGATGCTCTTCAGAAAAGGGTTGTTTCGAAATACTACAACGATTTTGTGCGAAGTGGTGCAAACTTGAGTGAGGCCGATAAAGAAAAATTACGCGAAATCAACCAGAAGTTGTCTACCTATAGTCTTAATTTCTTGGAGAATCATTTAGCCGAAACAAGTTCTAACTTTAAACTGGTTATCGACAATAAGGAGGATTTAGCGGGCTTACCCCAAGAGGTGATAGATGCAGCATTGGATACTGTAAAGTTGGATGCATCGTTTGGCAAATGGATTTTCACACTTCAAAAACCCAGTTTGATTCCATTTCTACAGTATGCCAAGAATCGTAGCTTGCGCGAAAAAATATATCGCGGGTACTATATGCGTTGCAACAACAACGACAAGTTCGATAATAAGGAAAATATTCTAAATATTGCAAATCTGAGAGCGGAGCGCTCAAAATTATTGGGTTATAAGACCTATGCTGAGTATTCTATTAGCGAGAATATGGCCAAAACCCCCGAAAAGGTTTATGAATTCTTAAACAAGTTGATGGTTCCAGCTCAAAAGGTTGCCCGGAGAGATCGGGATGAGATGCAGAAAATAATTGATAAAGAGGGTGGTAAATTCAAGCTCGATACCTGGGATTGGTGGTACTATGCCGAAAAACTCAGGAAAGAGAAATACGACCTCAATGAATCAGAGATTAAGCCCTATTTTGCCCTAAATAACGTTCGCGATGGGATGTTCTATGTAGCCAATAAGCTTTATGGACTAACATTCACCAAGCTCACCAATGTACCTGTTTATCATCCCGATGTAGAAGCCTTTGAGGTAAAAGAGGCCGATGGAGCTCATGCAGGGGTAATTTACTTAGATTATTTTCCACGCGAGAGCAAGGGTGCTGGGGCATGGTGTGGCGCATTTAGAGATCAGTATTACGATGAAAATGGCAAAAGAGTAGCACCTGTTATTACTATGGTTTTGAATTTCACAAAACCAACCGCCGATGCACCATCCTTACTTACTTGGGATGAAACTAGCACATTATTCCATGAGTTCGGACACGCTCTACATGGTTTATTCACCGATGGAAAATATAGCCGAATTGCAGGCAATATCCCAACCGATATGATTGAACTCCCATCACAGGTAATGGAAAACTGGGTAGGTGTACCTGAAGTATTGAATGTGTACGCGAAGCATTATAAAACTGGCGAAGTAATACCTCCAGCACTCCTTGCAAAGCTACAAAAGAGTTTAGTTTTTAATCAGGCGTTTGAAACTGTTGAATATATCGCAGCATCCGTGCTTGATCTTGATTGGTATAGCATTCAAGAGCCTAAGAAGTTAGACGTACTTGATTTTGAAAAGAAATCGATGGAAAAGCTAAATCTGATGAAGGAGATCATTCCAAGATACAGATCGACTTACTTTGCCCATATCATTGATGGTTATGCCGCTGGTTACTATGTATACCTTTGGGCCGCGGTTTTAGATTCCGATGCATTCCAAGCATTCGTTGATTCTGGCGATATCTACAATAAGGATCTTGCTGCCAAATTCCGGAAGTATATTCTAACCGAGGGTGGAAACAATGAGGGAATGATACAGTATGATAAGTTCAGAGGTCAGGAACCATCATTAGATCCACTACTTAAAAAACGTGGATTGGAGTAACTGTCGTTACGAATTAATTTATTAAAAGGGGCTTTTTTAGCCCCTTTTTGTATTATACAAATAGGATTAAACTATTTATATTTATTATTTCACCTAGCCACTGGTACTGTCTAACAGTATTGATCATCTCAAAATCGCATTAGAGTATGGACATAAATCCATGATCTTGGTTCAAAAGATTAGTGCAATTCCGTTAGAGAAATTTTGTCGTATAAACCCTTGATGCTTTGAAGGGGAATAACGGGCAGGTCTATGATATACTCGCGGGGTGAGGGTGAACGGTGCAAATTAATAGTGTAATGGAGTGGTTACGGTTTAATTCACTAAGTCTACCATTTATTCTGAGGACAGCTATCAAACTTTTGTCGAACCTTTGCCGAAAGAATACAGCCACAATCAGCGCACTTCAGGCCATCTATTTCTTTTATTGTATCGTCAGGTAAAAGTTGTTTAAACTTTGTCTCCACAGCGAAACTACATACTGCACAAATAGCCGCTCGTTTCAATGCAAGTTCTTCAACCTCTTTATTTGGGAATACGTAATTTTTAAAACCTGAAATGATTGCTTTTAATCTTTTATCCATTATTTAAAATTCTTATCAGCGAATACCAATACTAAAAGTACAATTTAATTATGTTTTTAAACAGTTAATTTAAGATTTTGTTTACGCATTTGCGTTACAAAAGAAATCAAATCAAAAAAAATAATCCTTTGTGTAAAGGAAGTCTTAATAATCACTGAATATTATGATTTGCTTAAAAATATTTAACTTTGATATAATAAAATAGATTAATAAAAATCAACGTGTTATGAAAAATATCTTGTGTTTATTTACTCTATGGGTAGCTGTAAGTGCTATAGTACTTGGTCAAAATCAATCCAATAAGGTTGATATCAAGTGGGGGAACGAAATTAAGTCCTCGCGAAAGAAAACCCTTAGCGGCATAGTTGCTCATGATGAATCAGGTTTTTATGCAATTCAAAAAGAGCGTAAAGGGCTGCTCGGTCTTTCTTTTGATCTCTCCATAGATCATTACGATAATAATGCAAACCAAACCAAATCAATTGATCTGAAATTGGGGGATGGTAAGAAGGAGATGATTTATGAGAATATACTTCAAATAAAAGACAACCTTTTTCTTTTCACCACCTATCAGGATCAGAAGACCAAAATGAACTCCTTATTCGTGCAAACTATCGATAAAAATTCACTACTGCCCAATAGTGATGCTAAGAAGATTGCAGAAATTGATTACTCAGGTAATCGGAAGAGTAACAGTGGTGAATATAGTATTGGGACATCAAGAGATGGTAGTAAAATTCTTGTTTTTTATAATCAACCATATGATAAGGGGGAGAAGGAGAAATTCGGATTCAGCGTGTTTGATATTACGATGAACTTGATTTGGAGTAAGAATATTGTTTTGCCTTACAATGATGAGCTCTTCGATATTGAGAAAAAGAAAGTGGACAATCAAGGGAATATTTACCTTCTGAATGCTGTTTACAAGGAGAAGCGGCGTAAAAAACGCCATGGTGAGCCTAATTATCAGTACACAATACTTTCTTTTAAAAAGGATATTGAAAATGCTGAAGAATACCCGATTGATTTACCCGGTAAGTTTATTACTGATATGCAATTTTCAATTACCGATAATCAGGACTTTGTTTGTATCGGTTTTTACTCCGATAAAGGTACTTTCAGTATCAAAGGTACTTACTATGTTTCCATTGATGGAAAGACCAAGGAGATTAAATCGCAAAGTTTTAAAGAGTTTTCCATTGATGTTCTGCGTGAAAATTTAACTGAGAGGCAACAAAAAAAACTTGATAAAAAAATAGAAAAAGGTAAGCAGGTTGAACTCTACGAGTACGATCTGCACGAAGTTATACACCGCGATAATGGGTGCACAACACTTGTTGGAGAGCAGTACTATGTTGATATTGTAACTACAACTCAAACTATAGGTAACACAACCACTACTACCACTACTTTCTATTATAACTATAACGATATCATTGTTGTTAATATCGACCCGAAGGGTCAAATTGAGTGGGTGAAGAAGATTCCCAAGAGGCAGGTTACTACCAACGATGGTGGCTTTTACTCATCGTACGTGATGAGTATTACTAACGACAAACTCTACTTTATTTTCAACGATAACCCGAAAAATCTCTTGGAATCAACAACGGATTCAAAAAAATTCGCAACCTTTTCAAATCAAAAGGGCTCAGTAGCCGTTCTCGTTGAGGTGGATAAAGATGGCAATTATAAAAAAGAGCCACTATTCAAAACGGTTGATGCTGAGGTGATGATTCGCCCAAAGGTTTGTGAGCAGATATCGAGTAATGAGATGATTCTTTTCGGTCAAAGGAAGAAAGCAGAACGATTTGCTCGGTTAACATTCAAATAGGTTGGATTAAAATATAAATTCTAACGGTTAACAGTGGTCTGTTGATCGTTAGTTTTTTAATACACCATTCCTAAGTTTTTTATTAAGGGCATCTCTAAAAGACAATCCTCGCAATGACGAATGGTTTTTTAGAAATGCCCTTAAGAGCGGGGATCTCAAATTTGTGTTAAAAAAACAAAATTTAGGATGTCAATAAATTATACTATCATCTTTCGATTATCTTTGAGGCAAGATATTAGTATGGTTAAAAAAAATGCAATCAAGTTCATAACTATTCTAACCATCATGATTTGCATGGAGGGGGTTAAGACGTCTGCCCTCATTAACCATCAAATATACTGCGACCTTTATTTAGCTGATATCGAAGATTCTGCAATTTCTAACCACCACCATCTTTTTGACACATTCGAACAAGAAAATTGGAATATGCCTAACTCCCAAAGCGATGCATTCCTACAAGGAGTAGCTGATAAGCAAATTATTTCTAAACCGCTTGTTAAACAGGAGCTCTGCAATTCAATCTGGCAACCCCCTAAGTTAGTCTAGTTTTCCTTTCGTAACATTTTCTACTTATCTGATAAACTTCGGATTGGTTCGATTTTTAATAACTTATAGCAATTATTTGGTATGGCAAATGAAAAAACGCGAGTGGCAGGTATTTCGGTTTTTGCCGCACTTTTCTTAACAGGTATTAAACTTGTTGTTGGTATTATAACTGGAAGTCTTGGACTTTTATCGGAAGCGTTGCATTCGGGGCTCGATTTAGTAGCAGCTGTGATAACCTATTTCTCAGTAAAAATATCTGATACTCCGCCCGATAAAAAGCATCACTATGGACATGGTAAGATTGAGAATTTCTCAGCATTCCTTGAGACAATACTTCTTTTAATCACCTGTGCATGGATTATCTATGAAGCTTTACACCGATTGATTTCAGGCAATACAGATATCGAGATAAATATTTGGAGTTACATCGTAGTTATAATATCAATCTTAGTAGATGTTACACGCTCCAGAGCATTGTATCGTGTCGCTAAGAAATATAATAGTCAAGCATTAGAGGCTGATGCCCTTCATTTCTCAACCGATATCTGGAGTTCTGCTGTTGTGCTTGTTGGTTTGATCTGTGCAAATTTTGGCTTCTTCTTTGCCGATTCAGTTGCTGCTCTTGTCGTTGCTTTAATCGTTATTGTTATCTCTTATAGGTTGGGTAAACGATCAATGAATGTACTTCTTGACTATGCTCCTGAGGATAAAGTTTCTACAATCAAGGATCTTATTGTTACAATCTCGGAGGTTCATGGATTTAAGGATTTACGGGTTAGGACTGCAGGAGCAGAGACTTTTGTTAAGGTAACAATCCTGTTAGATTCTAAGTTTACGCTAAGCGAGGTGCATGAAATCTGTGATAAAGTTGAGGGGGTAATTTGTTCAGAGATTGAAAGGTGCGATGTATCGGTACATGCCGAGCCGTTTGATTAATGGGAACGATTTCATGGTAGTTAATAATTGATAACGATATGGGACTTGATAATTTATTTGAAAATCACGACAAGCATAAAAGTCATCATCCTTACTGTGAACAGGGGCATCATGATAGCTATAATTATGCGGGTCGACATGCTGAATATAAGCATCAACAGCAGCAGTACATGAACTATTTTCTGTGCAAGGTTTGGAGTAATAGACAACTACGTTTGCTAGCAATTGTTTTTGCTTTTCTGGTGATTTTAATAGCGATTGTTCTAATTGCTGTTCTGATACCCTTACTGCATAAACTTGTCGATTTTTTATAAGAGACTGAGTTTAGGGTGCATTTCTATTTCTTTCGAACAAAAAAAACTATTTAACTATTAAACGATAAGAATGACTGTAATAAAAAGATTATACCAATGGGTTTTACACTGGGCACAAACCCCTTACGGGCCAATTGCTTTATTCCTTTTAGCATTTACTGAATCAATATTTTTCCCTATCCCCCCCGATGTGCTACTTATAGTTCTGGTGATGGGGTGTAGCGCTAAAGCCTTTAGATATGCATTGAACTGTACAATAGGCTCAGTTGCAGGTGCATTTGTTGGTTACTCGGTAGGCTATTTTACCTGGCTGCACTCAGATGGGAGTTTTACTGGATTTGCAAATTTCTTTTTTAATAATATTCCGGGATTTTCAGTTGGTTTATATGATAGTATCAAAGCATTATACGACCAATGGGGGTTTTGGGTGATATTTACGGCAGGATTTACCCCGATTCCCTATAAGGTATTTACCATTACTGCTGGTGTATTTGACTTAAACCTTTTGATGTTCTTTCTTGCTTCGTTGATAGGTCGTGGCGCAAGGTTTTTTCTTGTAGCATTCCTAATCTGGAAGTTTGGACCAAGCATTAAGTTATTTATCCAGAAGTATTTTAACCTTCTAGCGTTGGGATTTACTGCATGCTTAATAGGTGGTTTTGTGGCAATAAAATATGTGCTGTGATAGGTTCAGTATAAATATTAAAGAACAGATTAATGGTTTAATTATAAACTTTTATCATTTAACCTTTGTTATAATATAAACCCTAATAACTATGATCTCAGCCAAAGATAAACTCGCCGATATTATTTGTCGTAATATCGACCTATTACCAATTACCTTCAGATTTGGTATCAACTCAAACATTGGTCAAACTTCAATTGACGAGATATGTTCTGGAAAAGGGATTGATCTTGATTTCTTCCTATCAGTAATTAACACCTACAATTCGAGCAATTATTTTCCAAATACCGATACAATTAACCTTAAGCTTCTGACCGATTTCTTGACCAAAACACATGATTATCATAAGATTATTACTATTCCTCGACTTCGTGAGTTAATGCATGCATTAAAAAGTAAACTTCCCGATAAAGAGTTAATTGTTACACTTGAAAAATACCTCAATGAGTATATCAAAAAATTAATCGCTCATATAGATTTTGAGGAGAATAATATCTTCCCACTTGTTGATATAGTCAATTGTAAAGGGGCTGATAAAAGGGACAAAACCTCTTTGAGTAATCTTAAAAAATTATTTAGTCAACACGTTAATGTCGAGACCGAGATTGGCGATTTGATAATGATAATCATTCAGCATATTCCTGAAGATTCGAGCGTTCAGCTGTACCACGAAATCTTACATACCTTATCTCACTTCGAAAAGGAACAGATTGATCATGCTCGTTTTGAGGATAAAATTCTTGTTCCAAGATTATTGAAACTGCACGCAATCTAGATTTATGGCCTGTCGTAGCTGCATAATAATACATCAATCGCCTATTGTTCAGAATGGGCTAAATGCTATTGTACAAACCCTTAAGATCGATCTTCGTGATGTTTTGGTTGATTATCCCAACTGTAAATTTTTATTGGAGTGGACAAATTCTATCGTGCTAATAGATACAAAGTATCAAGAATTTATCCAAAAGCACCTAAAATATCTACAAAAACGTAATAATGCGATTATTGGAATAGATTTTACCGAATCACCACAATCCGATTTATCGGCTTTTGATGAGGTTGTTTTTAAAACCGATAGTCAAAGTACTATCTTCAGTAAACTCAGTAGGTTTACAGATAAGAGAATCGAGAAAGGAGCAAGTAATCAATTATCAATTCGAGAGCGTGAAGTACTTAGGTTGGTTGCTCAGGGCAATAGCAATAAGAACATAGCTGAAAAGTTATTCATAAGCATTCACACAGTCATTACTCATCGTAAACATATAACAAGTAAACTTGGTGTTAAATCAATATCAGGATTAACACTCTATGCTGCAATTAATAACATAATAGATAAGCCTCTTTAATATACCTATAAATAGGGATTGTAGACCATTTATATTGCGATTTACTTTGCACTCAAACAAAACTTAAACGAATCATGAGTGCAATTAATTTATTCTCAAAGAACCTTGTTCTTTTTACCTTTTTGAGTTTACCCCTTTTACCCATGGCACAGGATCGGATTTTTACCTACACCTACCAGAGTGCAGTTCTTAATAAAGGTCAGCGTGAGCTGGAGGTTTGGAATACCCTTCGTTCAGGAAGAACTGATTATTATACCCGTTTAGATAATCGAACGGAGTTTGAGGTAGGACTTGGGAGTAAGCTACAAACTTCGTTTTATTTAAATCTTACATCAATAACTCAAACTGTTGAGGAGGCTGCCGTAAAATCCAACACAACTGAGCATGAGATTAGCTTCTCAAATGAGTGGAAGTTGAAGTTGATGGATCCCGTTGCAAACCCAATTGGTCTTGCATTATATGCTGAATATGGGATTGGAAGTAGTGAGTATGAGTTTGAGGGTAAACTTATCCTTGATAAGAAGGTAAATAACCTTACTATTGCCACTAATGCTGTTTATGAAATGGAAATTGCCCCTGAATATGTGAATAATAGTTCAGTGTGGAATAAAGAAAACAAACTTGATTATTATTTAGCTTTTGGATATGCATTAAGCCCAAAATTCCAACTTACAATGGAAAATGCTTTTAGGAATGTTTATGTGGAAAAGGAATTGGAGCATAGCGCCCTTTTCTCAGGTCTGGGTTTCTCTTATGTACAGGATAACTTTTGGTTGAATTTTACTGTTCTACCTCAGATCAAATCGTTTAAAGGTGCAACCAGCAGTTTCTTAAATCTTAATGAATATGAAAAAATTCAGTTCAGATTGCTTTTCTCATACGCTTTCTAGAAGATGGTTGGTAATGTGTCTATCAATTTTTTTAACAGGATTTATATACGCATGTGCTACCGCTTTATATATTCCATGCAAAAATCAAAGTGTTTCCAAAGAGAATTTACAGGAGATGATAGATGGACGGATTACCTATATTAATAAATGTGGAGGATGCCATTCATTGGTTGTTCCTGAAAAGTATAGTGCTATAGAATGGTGTAAATGGGTTGATAAAATGGAACCTAAGGCGAAGTTGACTTCAAAAGAAAAGATCGATATCCTTAAATATTTATCAATGGGAAAATAATAGAATTTCTGATCAAATAATAAGATAAAAGAAAATGCCCTTCTTTGAAGGGCATTCCTTTTATTTCCTAAATCTCCTTATAAATGCTTCCACTTCAGGAACGCCACCCTGATAAATAAGATAACCATTGTACGGTTCTCTTTGGGTGATTTCATCGTTAATGGGGGTTAGCATCATTTTTTTCACCTCCTCACGGTCGTTGGTTTGGCCAAGAACCCAACCCAACTTGATATAGGCTGTTTCGGGGAGCATGTTTTCAAGAGGGACAATCCCTTTCGCCATTAGGTCGCGACCGGTATCGTAAACGTACATATGAACAAATCCCCAAAGGGTTTGCACGGTCATGAAGACATGAACGCCTTTCTTATAGGCTCGTTCAATTGCAGGGTAAAGCGGTTTGTTGATGTGTCCAAGTCCTGTTCCCGCAATAATAATCCCTTTGTAACCATTGTCCACTAAAGAATCAATGATATCGGGTTGCATGTTGGGGTAGTAGTAAACAATGGTAACCTTTTCATCGAAAAAGGGCATTATCTTAACTTTTCTATCCTTTCGGCGATGGTTGTAATCCTCTTTAATTGGAACAACTCCTTTACGACTTACTGTTGCAATGGGGGTGTCGCCAATGGTACGGAAGGTGCTTCGGTACGATGAGTGCATCTTACGTACACGTGTTCCCCTGTGTAAAAAACCATATTCATCGGAGGTTGGACCAAACATACATACCATCACCTCTGCGATATCGGAATGACCTGCAGCTGTAGTGGCATGCATCAGGTTAAGAGCGGCATCGCTGCTAGGGCGGTCGGAACTACGTTGTGAACCTACTAGAATAATTGGTACAGGAGGATTCTGAACCATAAACGTAAGTGCTGCTGCAGTATGGCTTAGCGTATCGGTTCCATGACCGATGATAATACCATCAATCCCGTTTTCGATCTCTTTACCAATGGCAATGGCAAGCGTTTTATACTGTTCAGGGCCCATATTCTCGCTGAAAACAGCAAAAAGTTTATCCGTTGTCAGATTGCAGATATCGGCTAACTCGGGGACAGCACCATAAAGTTCACCAGGAGAGAATGCTGGAATAACAGCACCTGTCCTATAATCGAGACGGGATGCAATTGTTCCTCCAGTTCCTAAAAGTTTCACCTTTGGCAAATTCGGTGTGACAGGGAATTCCTTTTCAGGAATCTTGTAAGTAGCCTTGAAGTATCCAGTCTCTTTCATCCCCTTGATGGTAACAATATCGATCCCGATATTGTACCCAGTCTCAATTTTTAGAACGATATGCTGATCGTCATCATTCTCGGAGCGGGGAAGGACAGTTCCTTTAAATTCACCACGGGTTGTATCAATTACCGCTTTACCCCAAACGCGAACATTATATTTTTTAAGCACCTCGAGGGCTTTGCCTTTATATCCTTGAAAAATATCTTCCATTGTTACAGATTTATGCAGTTAAATAGGATTGTAAATAATTACCCCTCTTTGTCTCCCCTTGAAAAGGGGAGAATCCCCTCCTTTTTAAGGGAGGGGTTGGGGAGGTTGTTTTATTATCTAAGCAACATTTTCATATTAAAACAATAATTGGACTTAAACCTTAGCCAATTTTTTTTCGATGTTCTTCTTTAAATCTTTAAGGGCAACATTTCCGAGTGCTTGACGGTTGAGCTGTCCCATAACCCAGTTTAAGGGTATTTCTGGTGAGTTACTTTTTGAGAGTTTAATTTCCCTAAACTTCTCAAGAAGGTATTCAACTGGGGCAAGCAATTCATCGTTGGTGCGTCGTTTAAAGTTGATACTTGTTAGCACCGAGTCGAAATCCATATTCGGGTGCTGGTAGATGGTGGGTAGCATCAATTTTGCAATCGAAGGCTGTAGCTTCTGCTTGTTGAGGAAATCGAACATCTCAACAATTCGATTGTAGGTGAAATCGTTATGCTTCTCGATTTTTCCTTCAACGTATTTAAGTGAATGTCCAAGGAAGGTTCCGGCAAATCGTCCTGTAATGCCTATTTTTACTAGCTGCTCAATTATGGGAACAAGATTCTTCTTAAGAAGATAGGTGTAGGTATCGGATGGTATATTCCAATCCTTCATCTGCTTATACCTATCAGCAATATCCATTGGGATACGCTTTTCGAGCATGTCGATATAGCTTTGCTCGAGTGGGATAGGAGCAGAGTCAGTATCGGGGTACATACGATCGGCACCTGGTAGAACTCTTTCGAATAGGGTCGTTCCATTGGATAGCGGTTGACGAGTTTCTCTTGGAACACCATCAAATGCCATCTTGCAACGTTCCTGAATGACGTCTAAAGCCGTTGGAATATCACTTTCAATCCCCCAAATTAGAACAATCGCATCATCATCAGACGCGTTTAGTATTGTAGCTAAAATATCAAGGTCTTTTGAACAAAGCGGGATATCCAAATCTTCGGAACTGGTGATGTTTGGTTTTTCTATACCGGCAATCACCTTTAATCGATCACTGAGCTCATTGGTAAAACATTTGCCAGGTTGTGTAAAGTGAGAAAGAATCCCCTTGAATTGAGGTAGACAAATTGCATAAACCTTGAATCCATCATCAATGTAGCTAATTACTAGTTCATTCTCAAGACCAATGTCACGAGGATCGATCTCAGCAGTCTTCATTGCCCAGCTAGCTGGTGTTTTAACCTTTTCGAGAAGAAGTTTTCGGACGTTAAGCAGCGCCCATTGCCGAAAGCACTCATTATGGGATAGTTCAGGAATCCATTTGATATGCGAAACCCCTTTTATCTCAACCCTAGTTCCTCCCTCGCAGCTAACGTTGGTGTCCTGGCGCGCAGCGCCCATACCTGTGCGAACCTTGCCCGTGCTTCGGTTTAGAAAGCGAATGTATTCGCCTGCTTCACGAAGCTCATCGGGGGTAAAGCATTCGGGGTGGGTAACCGTCTCAATCAAAGGCATACCCAACCTATCGGTTTTGTATATTCGTTGATGTCCAATATCTGAAATCTCGCGGCACGAATCCTCCTCAATGCTGAGCTGTATTAGACCAACCGTTTTATTCTTAAGCTGAATTCTTCCCTCAACCCCAAGAATTGCAGTACGCTGAAATCCTGTAGGAATTGATCCATCGAGGTACTGCTTGCGCGTGATGTGAACCTCCCCAACGATATTGAGTTTGCTCAGTAACGAAATTTCAAGGGCAAACTCCAACGCTTCCCGGTTAATGGGGAAAGGAGGAGTGTCGTCAATTTCGTATGTACATGTGGTTTGGTTATGTAAACGGTAGGTAATCTCCTTACGGGTTTTAAACTCCATTAACGCAGTACCATCGTACTCACCCATCTCGCTAAGCGTTGGCCGCATGTGACGGATAATCTCAGCATGGTAATCGTTGCTATTGTGGAAAATACCGGCAGGACAACGGCAGAAAAGTTTCTTCTTGGTTTTTAGCTGTTGGTGTACCTCCAGACCAGATTTAAAACCTATCCGCTTGTAATCTTCTGACTTGGCTTTCAATCGGCTAACGTAACCGATAGATTTCATAGTGCTTATGTAGTTCTTATGCGGGTCGAACTTTTTAACGGGGGATGAACCTTTTTTCATTTTGAATAGAAGTTAGAATTGCTAAAAATGCCCCAAAAAAGGCAGCTCTAAATTAGCTTTGTTTCTGGTGATTGCAAAATAAGTATCGGGTTACAAATGACAAATTATATAACAGGTGTTAAAAATGGAAACATTATTTAGGGTATTATTTTTCTTAATCCCTTAATTTTCATAAATTTGGTTTGAATTAGCGTAAGGGCAATCATTTTTTTATGTTATACAATAGAGTTTTATGTATTGCTATCATATTTCTAGGCACACTGAATTCCTGTTATCACAGGGAGTTACACTATTCGTTTGAAACATCCTACGGTGGGGTTATCTCTGGTTCATCCTGCTACTATCTTGCTCATGTACGGGAGTTTCAGATGCCCAAGGGCATTAGTACATTACCAGATGGAGGAATGTCAAGGGATATTCGCCAGCTTTTCGGACTATTTAAAACCGACACCCTATCCAGCTCTACCATTCTTGTAACCCGACTAGGAGATGTTGTAGGATGGCCTTCCAGATATTCTACTCGACTAGACAATAATACTTCTTATTACAGTGCAATTGGTATAGAGAATATAACCCAAGCCGATTCGTTAAATGGGATTTACCTTTATGGATTAAAGAGTGGCAAACTTGAGAAATACTCAAAGGAAGTTGCATTGCCTGCGTTGTCAAGCACTGGCTCATTGATAGCCTACTGCGTTAAAAACAAACTCGTGGTTGAAGACTACTCATCAAAAACTAAACTTTTCTCGTACCTTCTAAACTTTGTACCTGTTTTTGTTACCTGGCGGAACGATCAAGAGATTTGTATTTATTTCTCCGATCCGTTTAGAGTAAAGATTTTAAATATTTCCACAGGACAAGTTTCTAATTCGAGTTTGAAGTACATAAAGAATTTTGATCAAGAGGTTGATATCGACCAAATATCCCGAATATTTAAAGCTACACCCGCACAATCAAAGGAGATTCTGGATCGGTACTACTAATCGAATTTTATAGTTTTTTCAGGGCTTATCCTCGAAACTACCATCGATGGTACAACGAGCATTGCAATTGTAACAATGAAGGTGCCTATATTCAGCAGTAGGATATGAATAGGATTAAGGTAAATCGGTACGGTGGATAGGTAGTAGCTCGTCTCGTCGAGCGTAATGATTCCAAACTCTTTCTGAATAAGGCAGAGGGCTAGCCCAACTAGATTTCCAAATATTAGTCCACGAATTACTATAATCCCCGATTGGATAAGAAAGATTCTTCGAACAAGAGGATTAGCAGCTCCCATCGCTTTTAGTACTCCAATCATTTTAGTTCGCTCAAGAATAATAATCAATAGACCTGATATCATGTTAATCACAGCCACCACGATCATGATTGCAATCAGTATTATTGCGTTTAAATCCTGAAGGCCAAGCCAGTCGAATATTGTAGGGTATTTTTCGAGGATACTTTGAACTTTCAGCTTGGAGCCATCATCAAAGAAAATTAATCCAGCAACGTCATCAACCTGAAGGGCAAGATCCTCGATACGGTCAAAATCATCCACGAGGAGCTCAAATCCCGATATCTGATCATCCTTCCAGTCGTTGAGCTTGCGGACATGCCGAATATCTCCTAGCACAAAAACCTTGTCGAATTCCCCCATTTTGGTATCGTAAATTCCCGATACAGTAAAAACTCTACCTCTAGGTGGTTGCTGAACAAAGTACATTGAGAATTTATCGCCAACTTTCAGCATCAGTAGCGATGCTAACGTTTTTGAGATAATGGTTTTATTGGTTGTAGCGGTATCGGATAGCTCGAAGATTTCACCTGCAATTAAGCTCTTTTTAAAGAAACTCCAGTCAAAGTCGGGGCCAATGCCTTTTAGGACAACTCCCTGGATATCGGTATCGGTTTTAATAATCCCCGGTTTTAAAGCGAATACCTGTATATGGCGAATCCCTTCGATGGCTTTGATTTTAGGAATGCAATCCTGATTTTTGCTAATAGGACGAGTCTCGTACGAACGATTACCATCGTAGTTGGTAATCTGGATATGGCTTCCAAAACCTATTATTTTTTCGCTAATCTCCTTTTTGAACCCAGTAACTATTGCTATTGAAATAATCATAATAGCGAGGCTTAGCGCAATGGCAATGGTAGTAATGCGAATAAACGGGCGCGACAGGTTCCCGCTTCCGCTTTCCTTGCTCATCAGGCGCTTTGCTATGAAATTCTCGAGGTTCAATGCTAAAATATTTAGTTGTAAAAATAATTAAAATTGACCGCAGACAACACGGATTAAACGGATTTGAACAGATTATTATTTTCTTTCTAAATCAGCAAGTATTTCACTATGCTAGTGCGGACTTTTAATCTAGGCCTTAAAAGTCAAAAAAACAATCGCACGGATTACAAATCCGCACGAGTGGGTTTGAAGAGAGGACGGTGTTTCATGGTGTTATGTAGTTTTGTTTTTTATAGTTTAAAATCAAAAAGATAAACACAGAGGCGCAGAGTTATGGTTTGCTTTTAATCTGTGATTATCAGTTTTTTCCGTGTCATCAGTGTTCCGTTTTGATTTTTTTTTAACACCTACGTTAAAGTTAACAGATTAATCTCTACTTCCTCCCAAAATCTGCGGGTATTTCGCCCCAGATGATTGTTTCCCATTTCAGGATTGGATTTCTCCAGATATTCTCCTTGAGCCATTTCTCAGCCCGATCGAGCAGCTCGAAAAGTATTTCATTGTCGGGCGATTTTATCAGCTTTGTATTCGCTTTCCGATTTCGAACCCAGGCAATAGCGGTCATTGAGTCGGTATAGATTGGTAGGTTGCTCTTTTCGCGCTTAAGCAAAGCAAGAGCATGAACAATGGCCAGAAACTCACCAATATTGTTGGTGCCATCGAGGTATGGTCCTTGATGAAAGATTAATCGCCCGGTTTGGGCATCAACCCCTTGATACTCCATATCACCAGTTGCAGTATTCCACGCAGCATCAACAGCCATTGAAGGATACACAGGCTTGGGTTGATTTTCGTCTAACCCAAAAAGTCCATTACTCTTTGAACTCTTCGTTTTAAAGTCCTCGTAGTTGCCATTGAATGCTTTCTCAGCAGCAATACGTGTTGGAAATCCTTTAAACTTTGCGTTGGGGTAGTTCTTGATCTGCTTCTGGCACTCCTCCCACGATTCATAAATGCCAGGTTTTAGACCCGACCACACAACGTAAAACTTGCTAATTCTAGGCATTTATTCTTATTGATATATAGGATTACTCGAAATCGGGGTAAAGTAGATATTTTTCTCGAATCTTTTCGAATTCGTTTAATGGCTTACGCCAACTTTTACTAATTGTCTCAGCATCGAGTCCTTGCTCAATCTGTCGTTTTAATTCAGGAGTACCCGATAGGTTGACGAAGAAATTGTTGAAAAAAGTTTTTTTGTCGCTAAACATTTTGTAGGCGAAAATCAGCCATTCAAGGTTAATATTGGGATTATCCTTAAAATATTTTTGTGAATATTCGCGGAGGTCGAAGCCATTGCATTCTTGGTTCTTGTAGGGTGGATTTTTGCTAGCTCCAACCTTTTCAATGGGGATAAAGGAGTATCCTGTTTTTTGTAATGATGGATGTCCAAATATCTGGAAAGGGTAATCCGTTCCTCGCCCAACGCTAATGCATGTTCCCTCGAAAAAACCTAGTGATGGGTAAAGCAAAACTGCAGTTTGGTTTGGTAAATTGGGGGATGGACGAATGGGGAGCTGATACATCATTGTATGGTCATAGTTTTTGCAGGGTATCACTTTGATAGTGCATTGAATGCCATTCTTTAACCACTTCTCGCCATTTATCATTTGTGCATACTCACCAATGGTCATTCCATGCACTAGGGGGACAGGATGCATTCCCACAAAAGAGCGATATGCGGTATCGAGAACTGGTCCGTCAATATAAAATCCGTTGGGGTTTGGTCTATCGAGGATAATCAGGGTTATGCCCTGCTCGGCACAAGCTTCCATCACGTAGTGCATGGTTGAGATATAGGTGTAGAAACGAACCCCAACATCCTGCATATCAAATATTACAACATCAATCCCTCTTAAGTCTTTAGGTGTAGGTTTCTTATGGCTACCATAGAGTGAAATAACCTGCAACCCAGTTTTTTTATCTATTTGATTTTTGATAACCTCCCCGGCATCCCCTTCACCCCGAAATCCATGTTCGGGACAGAATATCTTCTTAACTTTAATTTTAAGGTTCAAAAGACTATCCACCAGATGAACCATTCCAATGGTTGAGGAGTGATTTGCTACAACAGCTATCTTTTTATGTGCTAAAAGAGGGACATACTGGCCGGTTTGATCTGCTCCTACCAGCAGCGTATCCTGCTGTGCGTATGTGAATTTGCCTATTAATAGGGCTATTGCTAAGGTATAGATAGTACGTTTACTCAACGGTCAAAATTTAATCTTTACTAAAGTAGGAAAAATCGGACAGAAAAAAGCTTTTTCACCAATTGTAAATGACATTCAATAAAAAAATGTCATGGTAAAGTTACCATGACATTTTTGAAATTAATAGTTTTTATGATTAGATCGTTCTACCTGGGTACTGTTTAAGCGCTTCCTCGAGGCATTTCATAGCGTTTTTCAGATCATCGATCTTGAGAACGTAAGCAATTCGAACCTCATTTTTGCCATAACCTGGGGTTGAATAAAACCCAGTAGCAGGAGCAAGCATTACGGTTTGATTATTGTACTCAAAGCTATCGAGAAGCCACTGAGCAAACTTATCGGAATCGTCGATTGGAAGTTTCACAACAGTGTAGAAAGCCCCCTTAGGTTTTGGGCAGTAAACACCCTCCATCTTGTTAAGGACTTCAACCATGTAGTTACGACGCTCAATGTACTCGTTGTAAACCTCATCGAAGTATTCTTTTGGAGTAGTTAAAGCGGCCTCAGCAGCAATCTGTCCGTAGGATGGTGGTGAAAGTCGAGCCTGAGCAAATCTCATGGCCGAAGCAATCACCTCCTTATTTAAGGAGATTAGCGCACCAATTCTAACCCCACACATGCTATAGCGCTTCGAAACGGAATCTAAAAGGATTACGTTGTTCTCAAGCCCTTTTAGCATCATTGCAGAGAAGTGGGTTTCACCGTCGTAGCAGAACTCGCGGTAAACCTCATCGGAAAAAAGGTACAGGTCGTGCTTTTTGATAATGGTTGCAAGCTGCTCAAGTTCTGCCTGTGAGTATAAATAGCCGGTTGGGTTGTTTGGATTACAAATTACAATCCCTTTGGTTTTAGGTGTAATTAGCTTCTCAAACTCAGCAACTGGAGGTAAAGCAAAATCCTTATTGATATACGAGGTGATAGGCTTAACAATTACCCCTGCCTGCAGTGCAAAGCTGTTATAGTTTGCATAGAATGGCTCAGGAATAATCACCTCATCACCAGGATTTAAGCAGGTCATAAACGCAATGGTTATTGCCTCTGAACCTCCTGTTGTTGTTATTATATCGTTGGGGGTGATACTTATACCGATAGACTTATAGTAGTTCGCTAAACCCTTGCGGTAACTTTCGTTCCCAGCTGAGTGGCTATACTCAACAACATTTAAAGGATTATTTTTAATAGCATCAAGGGCAATCTTTGGGGTAGGTATATCGGGTTGGCCAATGTTTAGGTGATATACCTTGCGACCCTTGCGTTTCGCCTCTTCGGCAAATGGAACAAGCTTGCGTATTGGCGAAGCAGGCATCGCTTTGCCCTTTTCTGAAATAACTGGCATGATAAAAACTTTTAGATAGTAAGGAATTACTTTGTAGGCTGTGGTTGAACTTGTGGATTAACTACGCCTTTTATGGTTAACACTACAGGGCTTGTGGTTGCATTTGAATACACCCTAATCTGTTTCTGAAATGTACCTGGAATCATAGTATTATACTTAACGGTTATCTTGCCCTTATTACCTGGTTTAATTGGTTCTCTCGACCAGTCAGGAGTAGTGCAACCGCATGATGCCTGAACGTTGGTTAAAGTTAATACTTCTTTCCCTGAGTTTGTAAATTCGAATTCGCAGGTACCATTGGCACTATACTCAACTGTACCGTAATCGTGCTCAAGAGAGGTGAAAGTTATCTCGGTTTGGATAACCGTTGGTGTTGTTTCTACTGTTTGAGCGCTCAGCATTCCAAAGAAAAAAACTGCTGAAATTGAAAGGATTATCTTTTTCATGGGGTTTGATATTTTTTTAATTATGGGTTCAAAGGTATAAGAAATTGATATTAATACGAATGATATTTCAAAAGGTTTTTGTTCTAATCCTATAGATATAGTATAATTTAACACAATTAGGATGCCAGAAAGGGTGGGAGGTTAATCGGAGGTTAAAGAAATCAGAGAATATAATTTTTGGATATTCTTTCGACGATGAATTTTATTAACGATTTACTAATAACAATCAACTATATATTGATGAGGAACTCATCGTAATTTCCAATAATCTCGAATCCCACTTTCCGATAGCAGCTAATGGCAGCAATATTGTCGGATTTCACATTCAAACCAATATAATTTACTTTTTTCGTAAGATCTAAGCACAAGTGGGCGGTTAATTTGTATCCAATTTGTCGTCCACGATAAGCCGGATGTGTTGCAATGTTGCCAAGCGCAGCAACTTTATACCCCTCAGAGTAAACGTGTATGCCGGCAATGCCTAATAGTTTGCTTTCAGCAAAATATCCAAAGTATTTTTGAGTTTCGAGCATCCGTTTATCGAACCAGTTATCGGGGTAAGAAGCGGAGTAGAACTCGTTAATTATCGAAATATCGTTGATGTTTAAACGCTTGATATTGTCATCCGCGATCAGTGAGGGGTTCCTTTTAAGCGCCATTTTATAATGAGGTCCAAAAGATTCAACGATACTCTGTTTCCCAAAAACATCAATAAGATTAGTACCGAGATGAGCGTAAAACTTGGTTGGTAGAATTGGTTTTACTCTTTGGAGTAGTTGATGGGTCGATTCACGGTCCTTATCATAAATTGCCAGCAGGGTGGGTGTTGACATCCCTACATAAAGCAATACGATGGATTTAATTTCATCGCCCTCTTTTAATGAATACCAAATTGTTTTAGGCCAAAAGAAATCATCCAAATCCCCGATGGAGTATACCTGAAGTTCAGGGGCGTTCATCAAGAACGTCAGTATTTCGGGTTTGCTATGAAGGATATGGAGTTCCATTCAAACACTTGTTAGTACACCGATTTCCCTTTTACAACACCCTCAATGATCTCCCGTGAAATAATGTTTTCAACCTTTTTAATGGCCTCCTTGTATGCTTCTGAACCAGCCTGAAGGTAATCGAAATGCGCGCCCGTAATATTATCGAGTTGTTTGGTATAAACCTCTGCGCCTGTTCTATCCTTTACTGAAATTGTCACACTTAGTGTTGTTTTCTTATAGTTTCCGGATTCACCTTTACTTTTGGTTGAGGCAATAATGCTGATTCTGTAATCTGCGTCGTCCTCTTTATCAGTGGTTGAGTACCCTCCTTCAAGAATTTTATGCTTAAGGCTCTCGCTTATAGGGGCAGGATTTAGCTTGCTATCTAAATTGGTTTCGTCGGAGGTGAAATAGAATAGCGGCTTAGTAACGCTAATGGTAATTGTTGCCTCAGGTGCACGGAATCGGGTGAATAGCTTGCGAATCACATAGTCCGTTGTAGCCTCGTTGGCAATACTCTCGAGATTTAGGGTTGTGTTTAACGTTTCGATATTCCTATTCGAACGAATAGCATCAATCATAAAAGATGCAAGCCCATTATTATCGGTTTGAACTTTGCTATTCCGCAAAGGTTTTTCGGTAAAGGTAGCCGATAGCGTGATTCCATTTAATGGTTGTCCGTTTTGCCCCGATACCTTAAACTCAAGCAAACCAGCAGGGATAAGTTGACCCTGTTTCACCTTGATCTGCCTATTGCTTGCTACAATTCTAACGGATGATATAACCTGTGTGATTTCTCTAAACAGCTCATTTCCGAGGTATATGTCTTTACCCTGATATTGTACTAATAATGGGTCGGTAAAATAAGGCTTTAGCGGTTCTAAGGCCTTGATGAAGTTGAATAAAGCTAAATGAATATCACCTGTCTTCTCAGCAGTAACCCCTTTATCAAAAAGGTCGAGGGCTTTTGTTACAGCTTTTGATTTACGCTCCTCCTTGATTCGTTGATAATCGGTTTTTGAAAGTCTGAAGTAGACCCAGTAGCTATTTCCATCCTCATAGTTCCCAACGGTCTCATAGCCTTCTAGATCCTGCTCGGTTTGAGTTTTTATGGTCTTCGTGAAATCTTCGCTGAAGTTGAGGTTGCTCTCGAAAGTAGAAAGCAACGAGTTGGTCGAAATATTAACCGAAATATCGCTTGCCATATCCGAAAGAGCATTCTGCTTTGCAGTTTGCTGGGTTTGATTCATATCGGCTGTTTTTGTTGCTGAACCGATTCCAACATAATAGGTTGATGAAATTGGTCGATTTTGAATCCATGAAGGTGGAGGAGCATAAGTTGTTTCAACTTTTTTAGAACCACCACACCCAAACAGCAGTAGTGTTAGAGGCAGGATAACAATTACTTTTTTTAGTATCATGATTATTTATTCTTCAGGGTTATAGCTGTTAATCTTTTTGGCTACCCGATCAGCGATTCCATTAATCGCTTCGGCCTTTAGGGATTCAATTCCCTTGATGTTTTGACGTGCAGCTAAAAGTTTTTGTAAATTGTCGATATCGGTTGATGAATTATCAACCCTATCACTTGACGAATCCTTATTGATACGCTCCCAGTAACCGGGTACAAGATTACTTCCGTTGCCATTGAAAACAGCATAGTTTACATGATCAGAGGCGTTGATCTCCATCGCATCCGAGACCATTATGCTTGAAGTTTCGGTAGAGGTTAATTGAAATTGGAATGAGCTTGTAACTTGGTTCGTTTGCTGGCACTCGGTGTAAATAACTTTATGATACTTATACTCCTTTTTCTTCTTTCCTGTAGTTTGATCTGTAACGATAATTTCTTCCTTTAAATATCCGTGTCTATCATTCTTGCTAAGTTCACCTTTATTTATTTCAAATTTAGTTAAAGTACCTGAAAGTAGTGCTTTTGCGGCGAGTATCTTGCCAATTTGAATATCGGAACCCTGATTTAAACCCTTTTGTTGTTCTTGTATTAGCTGGTTGGTATTCTGATTATCGATAACAGTTACAAAAGGGTTCTTAAGGTTATTCAATGAAGTTTTGATCTTGCTTTCGATAAGAGATTGAAGATTCTCATGGCTTGCTTTATCTTCAATTTTACTGATTGATATGGGTACTATACCTTTTGCTAAAGCCTCATCGCGCTGTTCCTTGACATCTTTGTATGATCCTTGTTCCCGGATAATCTGATCGAAGCAGGCATACGATTTACGGTACATCCCGGTATTTAGAAATTCATTCCCCTTACGGTAGAGGGGCTCACATTTCGAAACTTTCAACAGTTCATCGGTATTACCATAGTTAGGTTCTAGCTGTTTTATTTCGGCAAACAGATCTTCGGATTGTTTAAACTTATCGTCTTCGAGCAGTAGCTGGGCTTCGTTGAATATTTTTTCGAGGTACTTGACTTTTGCATCTTTAAACAATTCAAGTGTTCTGTCAGACATGTTGAGCTCAACACCCAGTGTGGCAACCTGAGTCTGATAACTTTTGGCATCTAAATAGCTATAAACGGTTTTTTTATCATCGCTTGCATCGTATGCGTCTTGAACAGTAAGCACTTTTTGGTCGAGTAAACGCTGACCATTCTTCTTTAGCCCGATTCGGGCATTTATGTTATTCTGGTTAGCCTTTAGCGAACGGAAGTAGTTCTGAGCTGCCAAATCGTACATTCCGGCCTGCTCATACTTAAGCCCTCTCTTAGCGTATCGCTTCGATGCGCAGGACATTCCAAAAGCCACAAACCCAACAATGATAATAAAGAGTAGATATTTTTTCATACGGCAATATTTTAGAAACTTTAAGATTTACAAATCATATGCCCCATTGGACATTTTCAAACCCGACGAAGTTATAAATTCGTAGGAATTTGGGCAAACTCTTTTAACTAACTTAGACTAGGTCATTCACATTTTTTACTTTAATACCCTTAAACCCACGATGCCAACAATAATAAGAAAGATAAAGAATAAACGGTAAATATCATAGGGCTCTTTGAATAGAATAATTCCTAGGATAACCGTACCAACCGCACCAATTCCTGTCCACACTGCATAGGCCGAGCCAACAGGCAGTACCTTTAACGAGTATGTAAGCAATACAACGCTTATAAGCATTGTAATTGCAGTAAATGCGCTAGGCCAGAATTTGGAAAATCCATCGGAGTATTTCATACCAATTGCCCATCCGGTTTCGAAAAAACCAGCGATTATTAGGATTGACCAAGCAAAGGATGTCTTCATGAGTGTTAAAATCTAGTTTACAAATCTATTAAAGTTATCCTGATTGTGATGCTGTTTCGAGTTCCGAGTTTAGCGTTGAGAGTTCAATGTTTAAAATTTAATGTATCAAGTTGCAGATTCACCCTTTCACCCTTTCACCTCTTCTCGTTTCAATCTCCCGTCTTCTGACTTACTTCCGATTATCTTATGATTAACTTCTTTATTCTTCTTATTAATTTCTTATTTTTGCCAACTCTGTTTAAAAATGATAATCTAGTCGATTTATATGGAAATTCCTGCAAAGTATAATCCTGCTGAGGTTGAGGATAAATGGTATAAGTACTGGATGGAGAATAAATTTTTCCGTTCGGTACCCGATGAGCGCGAGCCTTATTGTATAGTAATCCCCCCACCAAACGTTACGGGTGTCCTTCATATGGGGCATATGCTAAACAATACACTTCAGGATGTACTAGTCCGCAGGGCAAGGATGACAGGGAAGAATGCTTGCTGGGTTCCCGGAACCGACCACGCATCCATTGCCACTGAAGCCAAGGTTGTTTCTAAGCTTCGGGCCGAAGGGATTGATAAGAATTCACTTACCCGCGATGAATTTCTAGAACATGCATGGGAGTGGAAGGAGAAGCATGGCGGCATAATCCTTGAACAGCTTAAGAAGTTGGGTGCTTCATGCGATTGGGATCGCACCTGTTTCACCATGGATGAGAGTTTGTCGGGAAGTGTAATCAAGGTTTTTAATGATCTTTACAATAAGGGATTAATATACCGCGGTGTGCGCATGGTAAATTGGGATCCCCAGGCCAAAACAGCAGTTAGCGATGAAGAGGTTATCTACCGTGAGGTTCAGAGTAAACTATACTACCTAAAATATTTAATCGATGGCGAGGATGGTTTTGTAACCATTGCAACCACTCGACCTGAGACAATTCTGGGTGATACTGCCGTTTGCGTTCATCCCGATGATCCTCGGTATGCTCACCTTAAAGGGAAACGGGTAATTGTTCCTCTTATAAAAAGGAGCGTTCCGATTATCTTCGATGAGTACGTCGATATTGAGTTCGGGACTGGAGCCCTTAAGGTAACTCCCGCTCACGATATCAACGACTACATGCTTGGCGATAAGCATAATCTGGAGACCGTCGATATCTTCAACGACGATGGAACCATGAGCGTTGCAGCGCAGCTGTATATCGGGTTAGATCGTTTTGAGGTTCGCAAGCAGATTGTTAAGGATTTGGACACTGCTGGTAATCTCGCAAAGGTTGAGGATTATCCAAATAAAGTGGGTTACTCCGAGAGAACTGATGCGGTGATTGAGCCAAAGCTCTCGATGCAATGGTTTTTGAAGATGCAGGATCTTGCAAAACCTGCATTGGATTCAGTTATTAATGGAGATATTCAGCTTTACCCACCTAAGTTTGTGAATACCTACCGATACTGGATGGAAAATGTGAAGGACTGGTGTCTTTCTCGTCAGCTATGGTGGGGTCATCGAATTCCAGCATGGTATCTTCCCGAAGGCGGTTTTGTTGTAGCTGAGTCGGAAAAGGAAGCACTTGAACTTGCCCGCAAGAAAACGGGGAATAATAAGCTGACCATGTCAGATTTGAGGCAGGAGGAGGATGTTCTCGATACCTGGTTCAGCTCATGGCTATGGCCAATCTCTGTATTCGATGGAATCCGCTACCCCGATAATGCCGATATAAAATACTACTACCCAACCAACGATTTGATTACTGCTCCCGAAATTCTTTTCTTCTGGGTTGCAAGAATGATAATTGCAGGTTATGAGTATCGCAACGATAAACCATTCAAGAATGTTTATCTGAC
>JAYTVX010000398.1:0-14218 GCA_043743775.1 Bacteroidales bacterium
AAGAAGGATCTTCTTTTTACGTTAAGTATAAACTAAAAGAATTCAAATGCGAATCCTGTCACTCTTGATTATCGCCGCAATGCTATTTTTTTTTAAACAAGAGCCTAAATCTCCACACGGTTCTGATTTTAAAGTTAGCTGCAGTACTTGTCATAGCCCAAAAGGATGGCAACTCGATAAAAGTATTTACTCGTTCAACCACACCAAAACAAAGCTACCACTGGTTGGTCAGCATTCTAAGGTGGACTGCAAGCAATGCCACCAAACATTGATTTTTAAAGAAGCAAAAAATAAATGCAACGAATGTCATACTGATGTTCATCAGGCAACAGTAGGTCCCGATTGCTCACGTTGCCATACTCCAGCCTCGTGGCTGGTAAACAATATTAGTGAAATTCACCAAACGAGTCGATTCCCCCTAATTGGTGCACACAGAACGGCTGATTGTATCCAATGCCATAAATCTGAAAGTCAAACACGATTCGAAGTTGCAGGAATAAATTGTATTGATTGCCATCGCCAAAACTACATGGCTACCACAAATCCAAAGCATGCTGAAGCCGGATTCTCAGAAGATTGTTCAACATGTCATCAAACAAATGCATTTCAATGGTCTGGGGCAGGGTTTAATCATAGTTTTTTTGCACTGGTACAGGGACATTCAACACCTAAGTGTGCCGACTGCCATACCACAAGTCGTTATTCCGATGCAAAACCAGATTGTTATTCGTGCCATCAAAAGGATTATCTTGCTTCAACAAATCCCAATCATAGCGCATCAAATTTTCTAACAATATGCGGAAATTGTCATACCCTAAATCCAGGATGGAAGCCTGCAAACTTCAATCATAACATTTTCCTACTTACCCTTGGACACTCTACTCCAAAATGTATCGATTGTCATACTGGGAATAATTATACAACAACGCCAACTGATTGTTACTCCTGCCATCAGCAGGACTACCAGAACACAACAAACCCTAGTCACACCACTTCAAATTTCTCCAAATCTTGTTTGGATTGCCATACAACAAATCCCGGTTGGAAACCAACAACCTTCAAGCATACCAGTTTCCCGCTAACCCTTGGACATTCTGTACCATCATGCAACGACTGTCATAAAGGAAACTATACATCAATTGCAACAGATTGCTATTCTTGTCACCAAACAGATTACCAAACAACGACAAACCCAAATCATAGCACTTCAAACTTCTCTAAATCTTGTTTGGATTGTCATACAACAAATCCGGGTTGGAAACCAACGACTTTTAATCATAGCAGCTTCGCTCTTACCTTAGGACATGCAATTCCTACATGCAACGACTGTCATAAGGGGAATTACAACTCAACACCCACTGACTGCTATTCATGCCACCAGACAAATTATAATAGCACTGTAAATCCAAACCATCAGTCGTTAGGGTTTTCAACGGTATGTACGCAATGCCACACAACAAATCCGGGCTGGAAGCCGGCGTCATATCTACAACATGATAGTCAGTCCTTCCCTATTTATTCAGGAAGACATAAAGGGCAATGGAACTCTTGTACAGACTGCCATTCGAATCCTTCAAGTTGGACCCAGTTTACCTGCATTAGCTGTCATGAGCATAATAAAACGGATATGGATAGCAAGCATAGTGGAAGAAGTGGTTATTCGTACGATAGCGCATCATGTTTTCGATGCCATCCAAGAGGGAATGCCGATTAAAACCTATTTATGAGACATTATATTTTTTTGTTTTGGATAATTCTTTTGTGCAAGAACCTTAATGGGCAGAATACGAAGGAAAGTCTGTCGGGACAAATATCGTTTATAAGCTCTCAAAACGTATACGTTAAGTTTAAATCAACTGCAGGAATATCAGTTGGGGACACACTTTTTTTATCATCAAACGGAGGTATTACACCTATTTTAAAGGTTAACAATCTTTCATCCTCTTCATGCGTTTGCACTAATATTTCGACAGTTAATCTTTCAACAACAGTTCAGGTTATCGCAAAACCAAGAATCATTGCCATTAAACCCGAGGTCAAGGTCACTGGAACTCTTGTTAAAAAGAGCACAGCTCATGACACCACAATTATCTCACAAAATAAACCTTTACACACCAAGGAGTTAAACTCGAATACAAAGGGAAGTATTTCCGTAAATTCTTACTCTGACTTCTCGAATACTGCCGCTAAGAACTCCCAGCGATTTCGATACACATTCTCTTTAGATGCCAAGAACATTAACAACTCAAATTTTTCTATTGAAAGTTACCTGGCATTTAACCATAAATACGGCGAATGGGGAGTGGTAAAAAGCGATGTTTTTGATGCGCTGAAAATATACAATCTGTCGGTTAGATATGACCCAAATAAAACTACTCAGATAAGTATCGGTAGGAAAATGAATTCCAGAATCTCCAGCATAGGTGCAATTGATGGATTGCAGGTTGAGAAGACTTTAAACAAATTTGTTTTAGGAGCAATAGTAGGCTCAAGGCCCGATTACTTAGATTATGGTTTCAATGCAAAACTGCTCCAATACGGAACTTATTTAGCATTGAATACAAAGTCTAACGATAGATATACCGAAAGTTCAGTTGCATTTATGCAACAAATGAATAATTCGAAAATCGATCGGCGATTTGTTTACTTTCAGCACTCAAATTCAATTATTAAGAACCTTTACTTCTATAGCACATTTGAAGTAGACCTTTACAAAGTTGATTCATTGACAAATAAATCTCAAAGTACTTTTAATCCTGTAGGAGCCTATATTTCATTGAGATACAGAATTAGTAAGAAGATTACAATATCGGGCTCTTACGATGCTCGAAAAAACATAATTTTCTATGAGACCTATAAAACTCTTATAGATAGAATACTCGAATCCGAATTACGGCAAGGCTTTAGGCTACAAGCCAATTATCGAATAACGAACGACTTAACGTTTGGGCTGCAATCGGGTTATCGGTTCTCAAAAACGGATCCAAAACCATCGAAAAACACATATGGTTATTTGACTTACAACCAGATTCCAGGGTTGGATATATCCACCACGATATCCGGAACCTATCTGGAATCAAATTATATGACTGGGAAAATTATTGGCATATCACTTTCCCGTGAACTATTCAAGGGAAAGGTTCAGAGTAGCATGGGTTATCGCTATGTGAACTATAATCTTACTACAAGCCATATTAATGTTATTCAGAACATAGGCGAAATGTCCCTATCATGGCAACTCTCAAAAAATATCTTCTTTTCCTTTAATTACGAAGGAACTCTTGAACAGAAGGTTAGGTACAATAGATTTTATCTACAAATTAGGAAAAGATTTTAATCCGATCATGTAAATTTTTCAAAAATAAACTACCTCGCCGCAAGTGGTGGGGAATAAAACACTAGAGATCCCTCGACTAAGCTCGGGATCAGTTCGACTAAATAATTTTGTTGCACAAAATTAATGTCTCACTGATTCAACAATCATGTAAAACATGTTATACGCCTTTCTTTAACTTGTTTTGTTTCTCTATATTTGAAAATAATTATATATAAAAGGTTAATTAAATTTTTAATAGAAAATCAATCTCTGCAACGCTCTCAACTAGGCTCACAAAAACTATTTAGGATCTGACTAAAAACAGCTCTCGCAACACAAAAACTAAATTTTTGTGTGTGTTTACCATTATTGCAGGCTTGAATTAAATCATTTTACTATTTTTGTTCAACTTTAAAAAGCGATTATCAATTGGAACCTATAAAACTTATTAGCCCTTCACGCGCAATAGCCATTGTAGTTTCAAACATGATTGGTGTTGGAGTATACACTAGTCTTGGATTTCAGGCGATGGGAATCAACTCAGTATCGGCCTTGTTATTCATATGGATTACCGGAGGTATTGTTGCCATTTGCGGGGCATTAACATATGGTGAGCTAGCAGCAAGAATGCCAAAATCAGGAGGCGAGTATGTATTCTTATCAAAACTATACCACCCATCGTTTGGCTTTCTATCGGGTTTTATCTCAATGACTATTGGTTTTGCCGCTCCTATGGCAATTCTAGCAATAGCCCTTGGCACCTATGCTGGCAATCTATTTGGTACATCTCCATTGATAATTGCTGTTGGTGTAATCTTAATTCTAACTTTACTAAACTCAAGCAGTTTTAGAATGGGGGCTAATTTCAACTTTGCCGCCACAAGCATCAATATCATCCTAATTACTGCCTTTTGTATTTTCGGACTCGTCAAAGGTCACCATGCCGACTTTCATTTGACGTTGCATTCTGGAGACATCAAGCAGATATTCAGCTCATCGTTTGCCGTTTCGCTCGTTTACGTTTCGTTCGCCTACTCGGGATGGAATTCTGCCGCATACATCACCCATCAAATAAAAGATCCCGTAAAGAATCTTCCATTTATCCTGATTTGTGGAACGCTAATCGTAATGATATTGTACACGTTCCTGAATTTCATATTCCTATACGCTGTTCCAATTCCCGAATTATCGGGTAAAATTGATGTGGCTTTCATTGCAGCCCAAAAAATATTTGGCGAAACTGGAGGTAAATTTGTTGCAGTACTTATCTCAATAGGCCTAATCGCCTCGATAAACTCATTACTCTTACTTGGACCTAGGGTTAGTCAAGCAATTTCATTAGATTACAAAGCGATAAACAGGTTTGGCAAGGAGAACAAACATGGTGCGCCAGTTTATGCTACAGTATTTCTTGCATTAGTATCTTTAACATTAATTTGGACATCAACCTTTGAGCAGATAATGACCATTATCGGCTTCACCCTAAGTATATTTACAATCTCTTCAGTATCTGGTATATTCATATTAAGATATAGGTTGAAGAAAAATGGTGAAAACATTTATCATACTTTTGGTTACCCATTCATCCCATTATTATTTATTTTGATTGAAGGTTGCATGATGGTCTATGTTTTTCATGATAAACCGATTCAGTCTTTAACCGGAATAGCATTAACTTTATCAGGCTTTATATTCTACTACATACTAACAAAATCAAAGAAACATGGTAACTAAAAAACTAATTCTCTGTCTTGCACTAATACCCGTATTCGCCATTGCATGCAATCAGAAACCAACAAACACAAACATTACAGCGGATACCACTGTAGTTAAAAAAATAACGTTCCCTTACGATACTATTACCGATAGTAGAGTGGCTTTCTTTTCAGGAATGACTCATGGCAAGACTGAATGTCTATCAGGACTTGACACAACTACAAACTGGAAATCGTTTGCGGTTACCATGGATACCATGTTCAATAAAATTGAGAAGAATCGCTTGCAAAAGATGAGATTTTGGGCTGACAGTCAACTAGTAAACAACCAAGCACCGACTACCGTTTTCTACCCATTCTCAGGTCCTGATTTTCTAAACGCCAATGTTTTTTTCCCAAAGGCTGATAGCTATATTATGATCGCCCTTGAACCTATTGGCGATTTACCAAACCTATGTAGCATGCAGCCTAAAGCAGTGAATGGCTATTTAACTTCGGTAAATAAATCACTCTCCGATATCTTTATGCGTAGCTATTTTATCACAATGAAAATGCTAGGGGCATTGAAGAAGGATAGCGTAAATGGTACGGTTCCGCTGATTTCTCTATTCATCAAACGTACAGGTCATAATATTGTATCAATCAAACCAATTGGTGTTGGCCCAACAGGGAAATGGGACTATCTCGATAGTTTAAAGGGTGTTAAAGGGGTTACCAAAGGGGTTAAAATTGATTTCGTTGATATCGATTGCGATAAACCACAATCAGTATTCTACTTTAAAACCGATATCTCTAACGATGGGTTAAACGTAAATCCTGGATTCAGAAAGTATCTATCGCAATTACCAAATTCCTATTCCTACCTAAAAGCAGCATCATACCTGATGCAATGGAAAGAGTTCTCGATGATTCGAAATATTATTTTCGACAAGAGTGATTGCATTCTCCAAGATGATTCCGGCATTGGGTATATGTATTTTGATAAAGCAAAATGGGACATACGCCTTTACGGAACCTATCAAAAGCCCAATAAGGAGTTCGGAAATATTAACGAACCCACCTTAGCCAAAGCCTACAAGGATTCGATTTACCGTCCAGTTCCTTTTATCCTTGGATATAACTGGAAAACAAAATCAATTAACATGTTGTACGCGGTTAAAAAGGGTAAAATGAAACTCCCAGCAAATAAGTAAAATGAAGCGATTCTTGGGTATCCTGTTTTTTGTTTTTTGCTTTACATTCATCGCAAAATCGCAGTTTACCGATTCGATACAATCAATCATTGGTAAAGATACCTCCTTGGTTATCAGGGAGGTATTTTCGCATCCAGCGTTTTATCGTTTGAAAATAATCCTAAGCGAAATATCCACTGATAGCAAGGGGTTCAAGCATCAATCAACTTGGAGTTTCCGCGATACGGCTAAAGAATACTTCTACCCTGCAAGTCTGGCCAAGATACCCTTGGCGCTTACGGCTTTTCAATTTATCAATGAGAAAAAAATGTTCAGCAAGGATTTGTCAGATATCCTAATCGACTCATCCTCTTTTGTGAAAGAACGAAATCTGGACGATGACTTTATGTTGATGCTATCGTCTAGCGACAACAATGCGTTCAACAGGATTTACAACATGGTGGGTTGTAGATATATCAATGTAAACCTGCTTAAAAAGGGGTACCTGAATACCTACTTGATCCATCGATTTGAGCCAGGTAGTGTAAAATACCATCAAACAGCACTTCCTGTCAGTGTGATTTCAGCTCAAACCTGCGAACCGCTTTACTCCCACCCTGCAGACTCCCTATATTCGTTTATTCGACACGCCTTTAAGGATAGCTTAATTGGTATTGCATATTATTTAAATGATTCGCTTATTCCTAAGCCGAAAAGCTTCAAATTCCATAACTATGTTGATATCAATGATATTCATGATATGATGATCTCACTTAAATATCCATTCCTTAGCAACCATAAATCATTTATTTTAACTGATTTTCAGAGGGAAACTATTATAAGAGATTTAAGCACAAGTCCGCTACATCCTAATACGACAGAATACTCCGATACGTCGATTTTCTATCCCAATTTTTTAAGGTTCTCTTTTTTTGGTCGCGACAAGAAGTTAAATTATCCAAACATCCAGTACTTCAACAAATCTGCTATGGCTTACGGGTTTCTAGGCGACTGCAGTTACCTAAACGATACAGAGAATAAGGTTGAGTTCTTCCTTTCAATTTATATGTATGTAAATAAGGATGAAATTATCAACGACGATAAGTATGATTATGATACTATTGGAGTACCATTCATGAAGAAACTTGGGGAACTCATTTACCAAGGGATAAAGAAGAATAAACAAAGAGGTAATTAGCCAATTTGAATATTAAAAAAATGCTAACTTTAATTCAAACCCTTTGTCTTTTTCAACTTTTTTCTGCGTCTCTGTGTTTATTTTTCCTCCTAATCTTCAGGAATCACCACAGGAAAATCGTAATCGAATTTCAGGAAATGAGGCTTTCCTAGTATGTAGGACATAAAATCCATGTATGCATCAGAGAATTTAAACTTGTTGATATCGTAGTAATCTTCGGGTAGAGAGTGGTTCCGGATATCACCCATATCAATTGATGTTGTATTAAACTCTTCCAGATCCTGATAGTTCACCATTTTCTTCATTACTGGCATTTGACCATAATCCTCGCGAAGAAGTAAGTCAACCACCTTATCTGCAAGAGTTGTGGTTAAGCGTCGATCGTACAAACGACACTCTCCCGATCGGGCGAAATAGCCTGTAGCCTCTGCCCTAGCCTGTATT
This sequence comes from Bacteroidales bacterium, assembly GCA_043743775.1. GTDB lineage: Bacteria > Bacteroidota > Bacteroidia > Bacteroidales > Tenuifilaceae > UBA8529. The sequence goes on from JAYTVX010000398.1 coordinate 7,846, forward strand.
CCAAGTTTATTTGTGATTTCTGAAGCAATCACTCCGCTGATACCTCCAAAACGGGGATGTCCGAACTCATCAACTTCGGAGCTAGCAAAAACAAAATCGGCTTTATCCTTAACAGCATCGTACCAGCGAACGCCCTCTGAAACAGAAATTACAAGTGATTTTTTGGGTGAACGAAGATAGGCCTCCTTCACACTTTCGAGAAAGAAATCTTTACGTTCCTTCGTTATCTCAACTTCTGGGATTAAAGCCATTTCAGCTCCTCCAAAGGTAGCTCCCCCATTCAGCCAACCAGCATCACGACCCATCACTTCTAGCACAATTATTCTAGAATGGGATTCAGCAGTTGTTCTAATTCTTGCAGCATACTCCATCACCCCCTTTGCGGCGGATGGAAAACCAGGACAAATTACAGCTTCAATCTGCTTCCCATTAAAGGTGTGAATAGTTTCGGTTCTTAAGTCGTTATCGATAGTCTTTGGAAAGCCAATAACAGGAATCCCATAGGTTTCATATAATTTTTTTGCAACACCATTGGTATCGTCTCCACCAATAGTAACTATAACATCTATTTTATACCTCTCGAGATTTCTTAAAATCTGAGGTACGCGATCCTCAGGATTCTTTTCAGTTGGGAACGGATTTGTTCTACTTGAACGTAGTGCCGTTCCCCCATAAAACCCATCGTAGGGTTGATTCGTGAGGTCAAGAACGTCACCATTGCCCAGAAGACCCTTCCATCCGTGCCTTATCCCATAAACCTTATACCCTAAGAATGATGCCCTGTTCCTAATCGCCTCAATGCTTGAGTTAATTGCAGGGGTATCGCCACCACCGGTAAGTATTGCTAACGTTTTGCCATGAAAAAGTTTATGCTCGCACCTCATTGAATAGAAGTTTTAGGTAATCTTTAATAATTATTTAACTGCTGATATTCAAATATTTAATAATACATCTACATCTTTACTGCAGAAATTGAACACTAAGGCAAAAGTAAATAATTTACGCTAAAACCCGCTATGCAAACGTTTGATAATGTAACAAAATAGATGATCTCAACACAGAAACATAGAGAGCACTGAGAATTCTTCTTCAAGAAACCTCCTTTATCATCATTATTTAATTAGAGTCTGTCCATAAAATCAACCAATTGTGTCATTGCGAGAGTTTTTCCCGAAGCAATTCATTGATTTTTAACGTCGAGATTGCGACTCTTCGTTAGCAATTACTAGTTTATGAACATACACTAATTATTATTTTTACAAAAAAAGGGTCACCCTGAAGTTTAAAATTTACTTAATTTTACACGTCAATGAATCTATTAGTAATCTAATCAAAGAATGAATCCAAATCTTGAGAAATTTAAGCCAGCTGTTAAGAAACCGATCCTTCTCCTCCTTTCGGGGACAATGTGGTTTGCAGTTGGCGTTATGCTGAATTCATTCGCCATTCATTGGCTGATAACCTATGGAAGTAACTTTGCATTCCTGTTTGCTGGTATCGGTTTTATTGCAGCACTTATTATTCATCATTTTGGTTTCCTAAAACTTGCCGATAAAAACCTTGGGAGAATCTCATTCCTGAAAGATAAGCCCTGTGTTTTCTCATTTATGTCGTGGAAAAGCTATCTGATAGTAGCCGTTATGGTAACAATGGGGATTACACTTCGCCACTCATCAATACCAAAGCAATACCTTTCGGTGCTGTATATAGGAATTGGTTTAGCGTTGCTACTTTCAAGTATCCGCTACTTTAGAGTACTTATCTCTGAATTAAGAAGAGGTTAAAATCAGATATTACATCATTGATATTAAAAGCATCAATTTATTAATCAACTGATATTCATGCTCTAAATTGAAACATCGGGATTCGGTTCTGATGCAATCTCTTTGGGTAGCTCTACAACATTCTTATTTCTATAGGTAAATAGTTTGCTATCGCCCAATTCGTCGTATGAGTATAGTTCACGGGCAAAGGAAGGGGCTTTTACACCATCGTAGAAGAATTGATTTCCAATAAAAACTCTAGCTTCATCCCATAAATTCTTCTGAACAAAGCTATTTATTATAATTGCTCCGCCTTCGATCATGACTGAATTAATATTACGATCATACAGCTCTTTGAGTAGCTGCGTTTCCATGCCCTTAGCAAAATCAATACTTATGATTTCGAGGTTGGGGATTGCAGCAAATTCAGATTTTCGAACTAAAGCCGCTGCATTATTTCCAATAAACAGTAAGGTCGGAATACAACCATCAAAAACATTTGAGTCTATTGGCAATCGGAGTTTACGATCAATAATCACTCGGGTTGGTGTTCGTCCACTCCAATCGCGTACATTCAACTTGGGGTTATCTTTCTCAACTGTTTTTGTTCCAATAAGAATAGCCTGCTCTTCGCTCCTCCAGCGATGAACCAATGAACGAGACAGCTCGTTGGTTATCCAAATCGGAGCAACTGGATCTGCAGAAGTTCTATTTGCATCGATGAATCCATCGAGGGTTTGAGCCCACTTTAGAATGATATAGGGACGCCTTTTGGTTTGAAACGTAAAAAATCTTCGATTTAAATCTCTAGCTTCCTCCTCCATGACTCCAACAATTACTTCACGACCAGCCTTTCGAAGAATTTCGATACCCCTACCCATAACCTTTGGGTTAACATCCATGGTTGCAATAATAACCCGAGGGATTTCCATCGCAATAATAGCATCGGTACATGGTGGTGTTTTCCCAAAATGAGAACATGGTTCAAGCGATAAATAGAGCGTAGCCTCTTTCAGTAACGATTTATCCTTAACCGAGTTGATTGCAGCAATCTCAGCATGGATATCACCATACTTAACATGATACCCTTCGCCTATAATTCGATTATTGTGAACTATCAACGCTCCTACCATAGGATTTGGCGCAACATTCCCCTGACCATTCAGAGCTAGTTCAAGGCAGCGCGACATATACATTTTATCAATGCTCAGGGTATCCATATTTATTCTTAATTTTGCAGTAAGATAATCATCAACAGCTCGATGGAAAATTATACAGCGTTAAGCCTTTTTCGCGAAGTGGCTCAATTACTTAGTACTGTTTTTCCATCTCAGGAAATTCAATCGCTTCAAAGGTTAATCTTCGAAAAAAAACTGGATTTACCATTACATAAGATTTACCTCAATCCTGCTTTACCCATTAAATCCGAAGATGCTGAAATGATAATCGACATCGTTTCACTGCTAAAATTACAAAAGCCTATCCAATATATCCTCGGTGAAGCCGATTTTTTTGGTTTAATCTTTAAAGTTACCCCAGATGTGCTTATTCCACGACAGGAAACAGAAGAATTAGTTGATTGGATTATAAAAACGACTAACACAGAAAGCCCATCGATACTTGATATTGGAACAGGGAGTGGCTGCATAGCAATTAGCCTTGCTGTAAATCTCAGGAAAGCAAGGGTAGCAGCAATCGACATTTCATCGGGAGCGCTCGAGATTGCAAAGAGTAATGCCCAAGCAAACAACGTATCAATATATTTCTCAAAGGTTGATATTCTTGACAAAACAAGTATTATTCCTTATCAACCCTTTGATATTATCGTAAGCAACCCCCCATACATTCGTGATTCAGAGAAAATACAGATGAGCAATAATGTACTTGAGCATGAACCTCACTCGGCTTTATTTGTCAGCGATACTGATCCGCTTCTATTCTATCGTGCAATAGCACAACGCGCTAAAGAACTGCTCAATAGCAATGGTGCTGTTTTCTGCGAAATTAATGAAGCCCTGGGCAACGAAACCTATCAGCTTTTCATACAGCATGGATATTGCAAAATTGAACTTCGAAAAGATTTAAACGGGAAAGATAGAATGCTAAAAGCAATCTGGGATGGTAAACGATAAATCATTAACCCCCGAAAAAGCAATCCAGCGATCACAAGCGATCTGTGCAAGACAGGAAAGGTGTTCGTACGATATTCGTCTGAAACTAAGACAATGGCAGATATCAAATGTTGATATTGAGAGGATAATTAAGCAGCTAATTGCTGATGGCTTTATCAACGATGAACGCTATGCCAGAATGTTTGTCCGAGATAAGAGCAAATTCAATAAATGGGGTCCGCAAAAAATTACATATACCCTAAAATCAAAACATTTTCCCGACGATATCATCAAAGATGCACTTAGTGAAATAGATCATGCCAATGATGAATTAACCTTAAAGGAATTACTATCGAAGAAAATGAAAGGGATTAAGGCTAAAAGTACATACGATTTAAAGACTAAACTGATTAGGTTCGGAATTTCAAGAGGATTTGACTATGACCTAGTTAGTAAAACGACATCTTTAATTATAAAAGAAAATTAATGATTAAGACCTAAACCCCTAAGAAAATAGAGTCCTTAACAAGAACTTTTTTTGTTTATCTTTGGAATCTGATTGCTAATTCCTAATGAAAATAATTATCTCTATATGGTAGAGAACGCATATACTTGGATTGGATTTATTGCATTTGTTCTATTGATGCTTGCCCTTGATCTTTACGTATTCAATCGCAAACCTCATGAAATAAAAATTAAAGAGGCGCTTTTATGGAGTGCAATGTGGATTGGATTAGCACTTCTTTTCAATTACGGGGTATACATATGGCTGGGCAAGGAAAAGGCGTTGGAATTCCTTGCAGCATACGTTGTTGAAAAATCGTTAAGCATCGACAATCTGTTTGTCTTTATTATGATATTCGGATTCTTCGACGTTAAGCTAAAGAATCAGCATAAAATTCTTTTCTGGGGAATTCTTGGGGCATTAGTTCTTAGGGCAATTTTTATTGTAGCTGGGATTGCTCTTATCTCAATGTTTCACTGGATCATATATGTATTCGGAGTATTCCTAATATTCACAGGGGTGAAAATTCCTTTTGAAAAGGATAAACAGATTGAGCCCGACAAGAATATTCTGGTGAAACTTTTTAAAAAAATAATGCCAGTTAGCAACAATACTGAAAAGGGAAAACTTTTTTTTAGAGCAAATCATAAAACCTATGCAACTCCACTTTTCATTGCTTTAATAATGATTGAGTTCTCCGATCTTATTTTTGCAGTTGACTCGATACCTGCTGTACTGGCCATTTCAAACGATACATTCATAGTTTACACGTCCAATGTTTTTGCAATTCTTGGATTGCGCTCACTTTACTTTGCTCTAGCTGGGATAGTAGTCCTCTTCCGATACCTGAAGTTTGGGCTATCTGCCATTCTGATTTATGTAGGAATAAAGATGTGTATATCGGGATTTTATAAGATTCCAACACTTCTATCGCTCACCATTATTCTTGGGTTACTACTTATTGCAATAATCGCTTCACTTGTCATTCCTAAAGAAGAAACCGCAACAAATAATTAGATAGGCACCTATTTACTCTTTACAACGAATGCTTAAACACATTACTAACGCATTTATTATTGAGGGTGAAGTTGCTCAAGTTAAACCGATAGGTTCTGGACACATTAACGACACTTATAGCATTACGCTAAAAAGACTCGATAGTCCTTCCTATATTCTTCAGCGAATCAACCATTCGATTTTTCCTGATATCGAAAAGTTAAGTGATAACATCCATCGAGTAACCAATCATTTAACTAAGTATAGCGATGGGCGCTATCAGGTGATGACTTTAATCTATACCAAAGAAGGTAAACTTTGGCATCAATCATCGGATGGTAACTACTGGCGATTATTCACCCACATCCCCGATTCATACTCATTTGATCTTGCATCAAGTAATAAATTTGCCCACGAGGCAGGCAAGGCATACGGATGGTTTATCCGCAATCTAAATAATCTTAGCGGACCACCACTCTTTGAAGTAATCCCCGGATTTCATAATCTTGGATTAAGGGTTTCACAACTTAGATTGGCGGTTAACGAGAATAAAGTTGATAGAGCAAAACTCTGCAAACCAGAACTTGATTTCTATCTATCGCACTGTGATGAAATGCTCGTTTTCGACAATCTGATAGGAACTACAGAGATTCCTATAAGGATAACCCACAACGACACTAAGATTAACAATATTCTGTTCAATTCTACAGGGAATGCTATTAGCGTTATCGATTTAGATACCGTTATGCCGGGAGTAGTCCACTACGATTTTGGTGATGCTATAAGAACTATTGCCGCTAAAGCGCTTGAGGACGAAACCCAATTAGAATTGGTTGGGATAGATATTGATCTTTATAAAGCTTTTACTCAGGGATTTCTTAATGAAGTTGGATCGCTTCTAACCCAAAAAGAAATTGAATATCTACCCAAAGCTCCACGAATGATGGCTTTTATGATGGGTATCCGTTTCTTAGCCGACTATTTAAGGGGTGATACTT
>JAYTVX010000399.1:0-3364 GCA_043743775.1 Bacteroidales bacterium
TATGCAAAGAAATTTGCTGGTTCAAAATTCTTCGCTGGCAAACGTCCATGGGAAGTTAAGGTTGACGTAGCAATGCCTTGCGCAACTCAAAACGAGTTAGGTAAAGTTGATGCCGAAACACTTGTTAAAAACGGTGTTATGTGCGTTACCGAAGGCGCTAACATGCCTTGTACACCTGAGGCTGTTGAAGTGTTCCACAAAAGCAAAGTATTATTTGCACCAGGTAAGGCTGCAAATGCTGGTGGTGTTGCTACTTCAGGTCTTGAGATGTCACAAAACAGCATGAAGTTAAGCTGGATGAGTGAAGAGGTTGACGCTCGCTTACACCAAATCATGAAGAGCATTCATGAATCATGCGTTAAGTACGGTAAAGAAAAAGACGGTTATATTGATTACGTAAAAGGTGCAAACATTGCAGGTTTCCTAAAGGTTGCTAACGCTATGCTTGATCAAGGTCTTGTATAATTAAGACTTCTTATATTATAGATAAAAAGGCACCCAAGGGTGCCTTTTTTTTAATCCTTCATTTCCATTCTTAATTGCTGAGGTGTATACCGCATTAAAAAAATCAGATTAACATTTTGTTCAAATTTATTTAAAATAAAACTCTTGGGAGCAATCGAAATTAAAGTTTTTCTTCTCTTTATTTTACTAAATTCTCTCCATGCCTCAGCGCAGGAATGGAGTAATTTAAAATCATATCGAAGAGAAACAGGAAATACATTTCTACGTGATGGGTGTTGGTTGAAGATTGATAGAAAAGAGGAAACCGAAGTATGGAAGCAAGCCAATAAATTCAATCTCGATACTGAAAATGGGAACCGAAAGTATAAAACAATTGCCCAAAAACGCGATTTCTATTTGTGGTATGACATTGAAAGAAAAAGGCTAGGGCATGAAATAAAATGGATTGGAATTGCAGCCATAGCTGCAGAACAACTATCAAAAACGGAAAACAGATTTATTCGAATATTTATAATAAGGAATAAAGAGGTTGTGAAATTTGCAAATGAAGGATCCGAAAGAGTTTTTGAATTTGCCTTCCCTCTATTAAAGAAGGTCTATTTTTCAAATGAAATAATTAAGGGAAAAGAAGCTGAGCACTGGGCAATGGAATATGGATTGAATGAGCAATGTGTAATACTTGAACCGCTTTATAAAGAACTATCTCATAAAGCTTTCAAGAAATTAGATCGAATGGCAAAAGGAGAAGGGATTTTTTATCTTGGTGTTCCCAAAGGCTTACGGTATGAAGGGAAGTTAGAGGATTGTCAGTCAAGATTTGAACATGGGATCAAACAAATTCTACCGTATTATTTGAGCAAACAGAAATAGAAACCATATAATAGTCCTCACTAATTTCATCTTGGTATTTCATAAAAAGATTAAATTTGAAGGAAAAACTAGTATGAGTACATCAAATATAATTTACAAAGGGGAGTTAAGAACTGAAGCGGAGCATATTTACTCAGGGACTAAAATTATCACCGATGCTCCTTTAGATAATCAAGGGAAAGCAGAATCTTTTTCACCAACTGATCTTTTAGCAACATCACTAGGATGTTGCATGGTGACCATTATGGGGATTGCAGCACGTACTCATGGATTTAATATCGATGGTACAAAAATCGATGTAACCAAGGTTATGGGGACAGATCCCCGGAGGGTTGTTGAGATCATTATAAACTTACACTTCCCGCATAATAACTATGCAGCAAAAGAGCGCAAATTCATTGAACTCTCGGCTAAGGAATGCCCTGTAGCGCAGAGTTTACATCCCGATCTAAAGCAAATAATCAACTTCTTTTACGGGAACTAGCGTAAAGTCAATTATAATTTGTCGCATCACCACTTGACCCCTAACCCCTAAAGGGGCAATCCTGCGCACAGACTTCCCCTTTAGGGGATTAGAGGGGTGAGGGCTGGTCATACAATTATTATGTTGACATGACACTCGTTTAGAGCAGAATTATTGATTACTTTCTTCGAGTTCCTAATTCCTTTTTGCTTTAGCTATTCCTAATTTTTTATCATTTTAAATCAGTGAGACTTTAATTTTGCGAAACAAAATTATTTAGTTGAGCTGATCCCGAGCTTAGCCGAGGGATCTCTTGGGTAATATTGCCTTCGGCGAACTCGCAAGCTCGGTTGGCTTCGTCGAGTTCGTAAACTCGGTTCCCTACAGCTTTGTTGCGATTGATAAATGTTTTAAGACAATACCTCGACAACTCTAGTGCGAGTTAGTTTATTCTACATTCTTAATTATTAATGCAACCTTTTTCACCATTCTTCCATCTACTTAAAAAATGGGAGTGATGAAAAACTTGTTTTTGATTGGATTTTTTTCTTTTTCTTGTTTGGGTGTCGCTCCATAACAGAGGAAAGCAAATCGTTTACTGTAAAAGCAAAAGTTAATAATGTAAGCAAAGTTGAGGATGCACTTTCGATTTATATAAAAAGCGTGAATGATTCAAGATGCCCCCAAGGTGCAGAATGTTTCTGGGCAGGGGAGGTGAGAGTTTACCTTAATTTAAATGATGGTGGTAATAGTATCGATACATGCTTGGTTCTGCCTTCTCAGCCAAAAGTTCAGTTCAAGAATCATTCCGTGGAGTTAATCGATGTTGCTCCATATCCTGATTTGAATAATCAATCTCCATCCGATTATATTTTTACGTTTCAAGATAGTGCTTTAAGGTAAGTTTGATGTCAGTAGTTTTTGCTCTAATGGAAAATATTAAGCATCAAACTAAGGTTAGGTAAAAAAAGAGACCCTGTAGTTACAGGGTCTCTTTAGGTTTGAAGTATTCCGAGATGCTATATTGATTGCTTGCTTTCTGCAGCAATAGCCCTATCGACTTTTTTTATTAATCCTTGAAGAACACTACCTGGTCCTAATTCCACAAAACTAGTAGCGCCATCAGCTAGCATATTCTTAACCGTTTGAGTCCATCTTACCGGGGCTGTTAGCTGTAAAACCAGATTCTTCTTAATCTGATTGGGTTCAGTAACCTTGCTTGCATTGACGTTCTGATAAATTGGACAGATAGGTTTCAGAAAGTTGGTTTTGTTGATCGCCTCCTCAAGTTCAACTCTTGCTGGTTCCATTAGGGGTGAGTGAAATGCACCACCAACCATAAGCTTTAGGGCTCTTTTTGCACCAGCAGCAGTCATCTTTTCACAACCGATATCAATTCCTTTAATAGATCCAGAGATCACAATTTGGCTAGGGCAATTATAATTGGCAGGCACAACAACCTCATCTATCGATTTACATATTTCTTCAACCTTTTCATCTTCGAGACCAAGGATTGCCGCCATGGTAGACGGCTCTTTCTCGCAGGCTTTCTGCATTGCTTTTGCA
>JAYTVX010000400.1:0-2112 GCA_043743775.1 Bacteroidales bacterium
ATGCAGCAAGTAATATTTGAAGATCTTGGATTAATCGATTACAAAAAGGCTTGGGACTACCAAGAGGAACTCTTCGAAAAGGTGATGCAGCAAAAAATGACCGCAAGCGGTGATTTGCATTATCTTCTTTTCTGTGAGCACCCCCATGTCTACACCCTTGGCAAAAGCGGTGAAGGTTCTAACCTACTCATCAGCGATGAAACGCTCAAGAATATTAATGCAACCTACTGCCGAACAAATCGGGGTGGTGATATCACCTATCATGGTCCAGGGCAAATAGTTGTTTATCCAATATTCAATCTCGAAGCGTTTGGTATTACCCTTAAGGAGTATGTTCATAAGCTCGAAGGGATAATAATTTTGTTTCTAGAGAGTTATGGCATTAAAGCCACTAGGCTCGAAGGAGCAACTGGAGTTTGGCTTGATGTTGGGATTAAAGGTTTTGAACGAAAGATTTGCGCCATTGGTGTTCGTGCAAGCCGTTTTGTAACCATGCACGGGTTGGCGTTTAACATCAATACCGATTTGAACTACTTTAGCTATATCAACCCATGCGGATTTATCGACAAAGGGGTTACATCGCTACAGAAAGAACAAGGGAAGCAAATAAATATGGTTAGCGTAAAAGCTGAACTTGAAAAAATATTTGCATCTGAATTTGGCCTTAGCTATAAAAAATAGATTCATCGTCACACATACCATTTGAGTTAAGTTTAAAAAACGTACATTTATAATATGGAAAAAAGGTGGGTATATAAGGATAAGGGAAACCCTGATACTATCAATCATTTAGCTGAGGCGCTTGGGGTTGAACGAGTTCTGGCTACGCTATTAGTTCAGCGTGGTATATCTACTTATGATGAGGCAAAGAAATTTTTCCGCCCATCGCTTGATGATCTTTATGATCCCTACCTGATGAAGGATATGCAGGCAGCTGTGGATCGTATCGAAAGGGCAATCAGAGGGAATGAGCGAATTTTGGTTTATGGTGATTATGACGTGGATGGGACTACTGCGGTTGCGCTTATCTACTCCTTTTTTCAGAAAAGATATTCAAAAATTGGATACTACATTCCCGATAGGTATAGTGAGGGGTATGGCATTTCGCTGAAAGGGATTGACTACGCAGCAGACAATGGGTATAGCTTAATTATAGCTCTCGATTGTGGTATCAAGTCCAACGAAAAGATAACTTACGCCCAGCTCCGTCGAATTGATTTTATTATTTGTGACCATCATCTACCTGGCGATTTAATTCCTCAAGCAGTTGCTGTTCTTGATCCAAAACGACTCGACTGCAAATACCCATTCAAGGAGCTATCGGGTTGCGGTGTTGGTTTTAAACTGCTTCAAGCCTACTGCCAGAATAATAGCATACCGATGGAGGAGCTTTACATGTACCTCGACTTAGTTGCTGTTAGCATAGCATCAGATATTGTACCTGTTATCGATGAGAACCGGGTATTAACATTTTTTGGCCTTCAAAAATTAAACGATAATCCTAGTCGTGGTTTACGCTCGATCATAAGAATTGCAGGGATTGAAAAGCAGCAGATTGCCATCGACGATATTGTATTCCGCATTGGGCCTAGAATTAATGCTGCGGGTCGAATGGAGTCCGGCAAATCAGCAGTTGATCTGCTTTGCGCCGGCGATGATCTTGTAGCTTCTGAGATGGGCACGATTATTAACTCGTGTAATAACGATCGCAAAAACGTTGACCGCACTATCACCCATGAAGCGCTTCGGATGATCGCTGCCGATTCAAAGGCACAGCACAGGAATACCACTGTACTATTTAATCCAACCTGGCATAAAGGAGTCGTTGGGATCGTTGCATCGAGGTTGATCGAAACCTACTTCCGACCAACAGTTGTTTTAACCCAATCGGGTGGAATGGCAACGGGTTCAGCCCGATCAGTTCCTGGATTTGACCTTTACCAGGCCATAGAGTCGTGTGCTGATCTGCTCGAAAGTTTTGGTGGACACATGTATGCAGCGGGACTAACCTTGAAGGTTGAAAAGGTTCAGCAATTCATGGATCGATTCGAAGAGACCGTTAGCAAAACGATAACCCCTGAACTTCTTACCCCTCAAATTGAAATCGACGAG
>JAYTVX010000401.1:0-8250 GCA_043743775.1 Bacteroidales bacterium
TAATGTTTTCTAAATTTGCAGAATAAATCGAATAGGATGCGGATTGATATCATTAGCGTTTTACCGGAATTACTTGAAAGCCCTCTTGGTCATTCAATAATAAAGCGTGCACAAACCAAGGGATTGGTGGAGATTGTTCTGAATCACCTTCGGGACTATTCATCCAATAAGCATCGAACCATCGATGATTATGCATTTGGACCCGATGCAGGCATGGTAATGATGGTAGAACCCATTTACAAAGCGATTGAGAAATTGAAAAGCGAAAGGGTATACGATGAAATTATTTATACATCGCCCGATGGTGAACCGCTATCCCAAAAACTATCGAACCAGTTGAGTACCAGAAAAAATATATTAATTCTCTGTGGTCATTACAAGGGAATCGATCATAGAGTTCGCGAGCATTTAGTTACTAGGGAGATATCGATAGGTGATTATGTTCTTTCTGGAGGAGAATTAGCTGCTGCAGTTATTGTGGATAGTGTTGTTCGCCTTATTCCAGGAGTATTATCGGATGAGACTTCTGCATTAACTGACTCTTTTCAGGATAATCTGTTAGCACCTCCAGTTTACACTCGACCAGCAGAATTCAACGGATGGAAAGTTCCTGAGATTCTTCTTTCAGGAAATTTCAAAGAGATAGAAAAGTGGCAGATGGAGCAATCCATTGAACGCACCCGGAAATTACGACCCGATTTACTGAACGATAAGTAAAAGAATTCATTTACTTCAAATAAAAAAGGCTAACCCAAAGGTTAGCCTCATTTCTATAAAAGAAATTAATTACTCAACTTTTTTGGTTGTATCGCAAGCAGCCTTTTCGCCTTCACATTTCTTCTCGCATGAAGTGCTATCTTTCTTCTCGCAGCACTCTTTCTTTTCACCTTCTTTGCAACACTCTTTAGTTGCTTTCGCTTGTTTAGAGCCACATGATGCAACTGCTAAAGCGCTTATTAGTACAACGCCCATTAAAATAAATCTTGTTTTTTTCATCGTCTTAGTAAGGTTTAGATTTTTCAACGCACAAAATAAACCAGATATTTGTTTACCACCAAATTACTGAGGGCTTTTTTTTTATTTTCACCAAGTAAATTTATAGCTAAACCCTGCTGAAATCCACCTACCTGGTTGAAGTACATTGCCTATATCAAAATTTTTAGAATCGAATAGATTTGTCGCTTCAGCATATATTGAAAACTTTGTTGTTGTCCAATTAAGTTTTAAATCAATTAACCAGAATGGTTTATATGCAGTGCTTAAATTGTTAACGTTGGTGTATGTTCCTGCTCTCTGTTGCCACGAAAAGTTCCATGATGCTGATAGGTTGCTAATTATTTGATGGTTTAACCCAAACTTCAAATTATGCTTAATATAATCAAGAGCATAGTACGAATCGAAATCACCGCTTTGCTTCTTAGTCCAATATCTCGAATAATTTGCAGAAATGGAATTAACCAAAGGGATTATCCCTTTTAGGTTTGAAACCGTTGATAGTTCAATCCCATCTGTATTTAATGAAGTGAAATTCTTTGGATGCCATTTTGTTTCGGTGGGCAATTTTATCCAATCGATTATATTTTTCCCATCACGATGAAAATAGCCAATATTTCCTGTTAACAGAGGATAATCAAACTTTAAACCCCCTTCGTAGGTGATTGCCGATTCGGGCTTAAGATTTATATTTCCAATATTTGTTGCCCCTACATAGTATAAATCGGTAAAAGTTGGATTACGAAATGAACGGTTTGCTGAAGTATAAATCTTCAGTTTTCCAAGTAATCGATAGGCTGCATCGACCCCATAGCTCCAATTCCCTTTAAAACTGCTACAGTATGAATAATTAAAACCCCCAGAAATAACGAATCGATTAAAGTATATAACCTGATCGGCAAAAAAATTGTAAATAACCCGATTATCCCCAAGGGTATAGTATACACCATCTGCTCCGCTGACTTTAACTGGATTTGAGAGTGTATCTCCGAGCCTATTACTAATAATGTTCTCATTCCTAATCTCTGTGCCCAATTGGGTACGCCCTACTTGAGTTAGGTATTGATAGCTTACCTTGGCTCCGCTAGTAGTTGTTAAATGATAGTTATGTCCGGCATACCATGAAGCAGGATTGGATCTGAAAAGTTCAAATCGATCCCAATGCTTCCTTAAGTAGCTGTTGGCAATGATTTTATGTTGATTCCACTTTTTCTCATACCCTAAAGATGAGATAAGCGTTTTAGTTTCTTCGAATTGATTCGGATATTTTGGTGTATAAAAGCTATTCGCACCAAAACCCTTGATCTGGTAGCCCGAAAAGAAGTTAAAATCTCCAACCCTTGAGATTATGTTTGTATGTAGAAAAAGGTTTGAGATTTTGAAGTCGGTATTCTCAATATACCCATCGCTCTGATTGTGGGATACCGATAGAAATGTTGCAGTATTTGTTGTTTTGATTGAACTCTGAATATTCCCTCCGAAAAGGCCATTTTCACCTCCTTTTGTGGAAATTTTAATGCTGTTTTCTGGTTCTGGTTTCGTGATGATATTAATTGCTCCGCTGAATGCGCCAGGTCCGTAAACTCTTGCCCCTGGACCTTGAAGGATTTCAATTCGCTGAATTGAACTTAAATCGATTGGGATGTTTAAATTGTGATGCCCTGTTTGTGGATCTGTGATGTTAACACCGTTTAAAAGAACTAAGGTTTGATCGAATGAGCCGCCTCTGAAATTAATATCTGCTTGAACGCCTTGGCTACCTCGTTGTCGGATATCGACATTGATAAGCTTCTCAAGCACATCCTGAAGAGAAGTTGCTGATATCTGCTGAATCTCCTGCTTAGTTACAACATTCACTACCCTTGTCAACTCAGAATAGGCATCAGCCTTAACCTTGGATTCGATCACTACCTCCTTTAAGTCAAGATGCTTGCTTATTGAAGCCGTATCGTTCTGCGCCACCGCTGCCGATGGGCTCGCCACAAGTGAATAGGTAATAGGGATAACACAGATCTTAACCGCTACCTTTAAGCTGTTAAGAATGCTGTAACCCTTATTGGACCACTTGTGGAAGAAACGAATCGTTCGATTCGCTCGATTGTTTTTTTTGTTCATTCTAAAATGTATTAATTTTTTTGTTAAACAATTGTTTTGAAAATAAGGCGGCAAATTTATGTATTTTTTATTCGTTCATTCCATTTAATTCAATTACCTATATTTGCATAGCTAGGTTTCTAGATATTCTTTTAAAATAAATCGTATTCAATGCAGCAATTCTAAAACGATTGAAGTCTATAAAGCATAATTGAGCAATGAAAGAAGAAAATTCTTATAGGAATATTCACCAACATTTTATCGATGGCTGTAGGGCTGGTGACAGCAAAGCTCAATTTGAGATATACCGATTGTACTACAAAGCGATGTACAATACAAGCCTCCGGATTGTTGGAGATGAGCAAGAGGCTGAGGATATAATGCAAGAATCGTTCTTTAAAGCATTTGATAAGATATCAACCTATAAAAATGAGGTTAGCTTTGGTGCTTGGCTTCGAAGAATTGTGGTTAACACCTCAATCGATGCCCTTAAAAAAAAGCGAATTACGTTGATCCCAATTGAAGAGGCTTACGGAATCGATACCGAATCAGGAGATGATGCAGAATTTTCGATCGAAACGATTGATCTACTTAAAAATGCAATTGAGAAGTTGCCCGAAGGTTACAAGTTGGTTTTAAATCTTCACATGATTGAGGAACTTGATCATGAGGAGATAGCTAGTAAACTTGGAATTGCCACATCAACCTCACGATCGCAGCTAGCAAGAGCAAAACAGAAACTGGTTGAAATAATTAAAAGCAATAAAAATTCAAAGTAAAATGGAAAGTCTAAAGAAGTATATCCGAAAAAACCGAGATTCTTTCGATGAGAAAGAACCTTTGGAGGGTCACTTCGATAGGTTTAGGCAAAAATTAGAAACCCGAAAACCCGTTCGAAAGGTCAACCTATTTATGGTTGCAGCAGCTGCCGCGGTTGCAGGCTTAATTTTAACCGGAACTTTGGGCATCTTGTACAATAATTCTTCCTTGAATAGATTTAACACCAAAGAATTATCTCTTAGCGTTATTTCTCCTGAACTTAAAGAGGTTGAGAATTACTACTTAAGTCAAATAAGTACAAAATATGGTCAGATAAACTCTCTTAAAAAGAATTCATCCCCAGAGATGGAGTCGGAGGTAAAGAAAGCAATAGATGATATGGATCTAGGTTACAACTTGCTTAAAAGAGATCTCTCAAATAGCCCTAAACAGGAACGAATCGTTAGCGCCATGATTCAACAGTATCAGGTTCGTGTCGATATGCTTGACCAAATTCTTAAGACCTTACAGAACTATAATCAGATAAATAGTAAACAGTAGCCTTTAAAATATAAAATTATGAAAGCAATTAGATTATTATCAGCACTCATTCTTTTAGCCCTAGTTACAACAGGGTTCGTAGCTGTTGGACAAGAACGAGTTGCCAAAACGTATCAAAAAGAGTTCTCTTTAACCGATAATTCAAACATCTACTTAGAGAATCGTTTTGGCCAGATGAATATTGAAAATTGGGATAAAAACAGCATTTATATTACCATCGAGATCAAAGTCGATTACCCCGAGGGTGATAAAGCGGCACGCTTACTTAAAGCAATCAACATTGAGTTTACCCAAACAGGAGATGATATAAGCGCAATTACCAAAATTGAAGATGATTTTATGAGATCATGGGATAAGCTCTTCGATAGTGATTCTAAGGATTTTTCAATCGATTGGGAGGTTAAATTACCAAAACAAAGTAATATTACTTTAGTTAATAAATATGGTGATATATTTATTAACGAGCTTACAGGTAAATGTAAAATTGAGTTGAAATATGGAAACTTGAAAGCCAATAGGATTTTAAGGGATAATACTGATCCTTTGAGTACATTAACAATTGGATACGGGAATGCTACAATCGATGAGGTTAGTTGGTTTAAAGCAGATATTAAATATGCCAAGTTGAATATATTAAAGGCTAAAGCAATAGTTCTTGTAAGCAGATACTCGAAAATATCGATTGATCAGATTAGCTCTATTGTTTCAGAATCTCAATATGATACATACTCAATAGGTAATATATCAAATTTTGTAGGAGAAGGTAGATATACAACCTATCGATTCGATGAGCTAACCAAAAAGTTAGACCTTACCGTAAAATATGGCGAAGTTAAGATTGATAGAGTACCTGCTACCTTCGAGAGCCTCAAGTTTAATGGAGGGTATACAAGTATTTTTGCGGGAATTGATCCTTTAGCATCCTACTACCTTACCGCTGATGTTGCGTATGGTAACGTTAAATATAACGAGGAGAGCAGGTTGAATAGAATAGAAGGTACCACACATACCGAGGTCGATGGTCTTGTTGGTAAAGATGAGAATACTAAATCGAAGGTGAATATTATTGTTAAGTACGGAAGCGCTAGATTGGAGTAGTACTATTATTGTAACCGAATAATCAACCCTCTTTCTATTTTAAGTATTATTTTATTGTTTGAATAAAGCCTGTTACAACTTTTCCTGTATCGTAGTTCAGCTCAGAACCCCTTAAGCTATGGGGTATACTATAAACCACAATCATAACTATTGCAGCCAGAATACTAAGGTATGGTCTTTTCTCTTTCCTATTGAAGTATACTGCAATTCCCCAAGCAATGAATGCGATTAACGTTTTATTATCCGTTAAATCAAATCCAAAGGGAAAGCCTGTCCAGAATTGTCCAAAGGCATAGTATTGAACTATAGGGCCAAAAACAAAACCAGCGACTAAAAGCACAGAGATGGTTAAAACACCATAGAATCTGAATTTATCGTGATTAAATATAGCCATAGCACCTGTTAAGTTGGAGAACAGCATCGCCATAAAAATAAGAATGATATGGGGGATTAATGCCCAGAGAGGTACGGGATTTTTAAACCGTATCACAATTGGTTCAACCTTCGATAATTCAATTAGCTTACTATCCTGATTGTTTTTGATTTCGATGTAGTACTCAAGTTTCCCCGCTGCTGGTTGAGTTGGTAGGGCAGAGGTGAACTTTCCTGATTCATTAACAAAAGGTAGCTGATTCCATTCCTCTTTTAATGGGAAATGTCTATAGTATAAGGTGGCTTCACAATCAGGTGTTAAACTTTTCAATTCGATTTTGCAATCGGTACCACTATCACCACTTCGAGGAAAAGAATTACTATTCTTCACTTCATTAATTTCATATTTAACGAGTTTTGGATGTGTAGGACCTGTTACTCGTTGGTAAACCATTGCCCCAAGGGTGATTACTACAGCAGTTATCCAATACCATAAGGTTGATTTCATATCTTTTAGTTGTTTTACAGTTGAACCAATAATACTAGTTTTTGTTCACCACGCTTAATTTCAACAGAAACAGTCATTCCCACTTTTAGCTCCGAAAGCCTAAACATGTAGTCCTGAATGTTTTTTACAGGTTTTCCGTTGATGGCTGTGATTATGTCTCCATTCTTCATCCCAGCACGAAATGCCGGTTTGTCTGCTCTAATGCCAATTGCTTTAAGGCCATTATTTGATGATCCGCTAACATCGGGAATTATTCCTAGGGTAACTTTCAACCCTCTACTGTTCCTCATAGGCTTTGATTTGGGCCCAGCCTCTTGAAAAAAAAGTTTTTTTGGTCGATTTGATAGCTCAGTGGCCAAGGAGTATATATAATTCGTTCCCAGGACCATTCCATCAAAATTGATCTTTTCAATATCATCAAAAGGGGTATGGTAATCTAGATGAAGTTCAGTCATAAAACCAAATACCGGGATATTTTTGCTATAAAAGCTTGCGTAATCTGAGGGGCCATAACCTTCCGGATTAAAAGATAAGGTCAACGTGCTATCGGCATTTAATCGTTTTAGTATGGTTTCGCTCTCGGTTGAAGTTTTTGTCCCGTATACATGAAACTCTTTTTTACTCATTCTGCCAATCATATCGATATTGATCATTGCGATAACAGAATCCATCGGGATTAAGTTAGATTCAACGAATTTTTGTGAACCAATCAACCCCATTTCTTCAGCAGCAAAAGCTACAAAAACAATGCTGCGCTTAATTTTTTTGTGTTTGGCTGAAAGTTTTTGTGCCAGTTCAAGCATGGCGGCAACCCCCGAGGCATTATCATCGGCTCCATTATGAACGGCAATTGTATCGGGCATGCGGCTTCCTGTATTTTTTCCTCCCATTCCAAGGTGATCAAAATGAGCACCAATTATCAGATATTCGTTTCTCAACTTTTTATCAGAACCCTCAAGCATAGCAACAACGTTTTGGGTTGTTTTTTTTTCGTTAAGAACATCTGTGGATGCGTCTACCTTAGTTGTCAATTCGATAGAGTGGGGGTGTCGATCTGCTATTAGCAGTTTCTCTAAATCCTCAATCTTTGCTTGCCCGTTAAGAATGATATCTGCAACATCCCTTTTAACCTGAATTACGGGGATTCCAATATCATAACTCTTTTCAGTCATTGCGATGAGTTTATCATTAGAATCATATGAATTGCCTGATACTAGAATAACTCCTTTCGCCCCCATGTCTTTGGCTATCAATGTTTTGTTTCTGTCTGATGATTGGTTGATGAATACGCTTTGTAAACTATCGGGTTCAGGATCTCCTCGAAGGATTATAATCCACTTATTGGTGACATCAACAGCTTGATAGTCATTCCAGAGCAACTTTTCATTGTTTATTTTAAAACCATACCCTGCAAAAACAACGGATGCACTTAATGTTGTTGATGATGAAAATGAAAATGTAGAAAAATTAATACCATATTTTTGTTCAATACCATTAATCGATAATCTATTATTCGTGCCAGGTTTCTGATCAACGATTATGTCCATAAACTGGTAGCCTTTATTGGCTAACGGTTTTAAACCAAACAGATCGAACCTATCCTTGATGTACTTTGCCGAAACCTTATCGTAAGGTGTGCCAGGGTATCTGCCCTTTAGGCTATCGGAAGCAAGAAAATCTATATGTTTATAAAGGTCATCTTTAGTGATGTCACTTTTAAAGTGCTGCCTAGTTTGGCAGGATGCCATGGTGGAAATTGAAACCAATAACCAGATTCTTAATATCTGTTTCATCCTATTTATTATTTAATTACCAATTCGTTAAAGGATTATATTTTTACAAACCTACATTTATTTTCGAATTCA
>JAYTVX010000402.1:0-4120 GCA_043743775.1 Bacteroidales bacterium
GAGTAATCGGTAAGGAATTCATTGGCTAATTTTGGGTTGGATTCCCAAAGTTTAAGCGCTGCAGCATCGATTACAGAGGAGTATTCTGCAAATTTTGTCTCCAGTTCAATCTGCACCTTTTTAATATCTGGAATAATTAGATCATAACGCAGGTAAGCGAAGTTTGCAACCCTGTTAAACACCCAGAATGCTGATGTAGGTGAGTAGGTGAGCATGTCGCCATTACCCTCGGCATAAGATTCAGGAACATGGTTTATTGCGCAATAAATAGGTACGTATACAGTAGAAGCGGCATCGTCAACTCCAAACCAGAAGATTCCTCCAATTGGATTGGGTAACCAGCTGCGCATTTGAGCTACAAAAGAGAACCCGGTTTGTTGGGTTGCAGTAGTCCTTTCGTTGAGATAGTTCTTATCATCATACTTCCATGTAAGGGGTCTCCATCGATAAGGGAGATGATTTGGGCCAGCTCCAATATCCTTACTCATATCCAGCTCAGTTCCTTCCAAGTGGTCGCGCTTAAAACCTTGTAGATCTTGCGGTGTTAACTTTCTATCGGGTTTAATGTAAAGGGGCATACGATTTTTTAAATCCTTACCCGTTGCATAATCCCAGTATTTCTTCATGTCGCTATTTACATGGTTAAAGAAAGCCCAAACGCGCAACTCGCTAAATCGAGCTTCTTCAAAGGTAAGAGGAGCATAGGTATCGCTGAAGCTGAATTCCTCATCTTTCCCAGCAAAATAGCCTCTTGTTCTAGCATATGAAATAGCATCTTGAGCGTAAACTACTTCAACTTCAGGGTTGAAAATCTGAGAAAGATTTTTGCTGCTTATTGAGTTTTTTCCATTTTCAAGTGGGAATATAGTAATACGGGCTTGATTGGCATGCGATGAAATGTAACCATCGGGAATACGGACCGCAACCCAAACGGCACCTTTATCGGCATTGTATGACTTTTTTGATTTTTTATCAACTTTCATGTTGGTTCTCTTACCAATCATCTCGAAAATCCATACCTCGTTTGGATCTCCAACTGAGAATGATTCGCCAGTACTTGCATAGCCATATTGCTCTACCAATTCAGCCATCACCTTTATCGCTTCACGGGCTGTTTTAGCCCTCTGTAGAGCAAGGAACATCAAACTGCCATAGTCAACAATTGCAGTTGAATCAGTAAGCTCCTCACGACCAGTAAACGTGGTTTCGCCAACAACTACCTGATACTCGTTCATAAATCCAATAACTTGATAGGTCTCAGCGGGCTGAGGAATCTGTCCAAGCGGTTTATTTGTACCCCTATCGTAAAGGGTTATCATTGTTCCTGTAGGCCAGGTTCCACGGGGTCGGAAATATAACTCACCATATCGAATATGCGAATCGGCAGCGTAGCTGATCATTGTTGAACCATCTGCTGATGCTCCCTTTGAAACAAGGTAGTTTGTGCAAGGAAATGAATTAAAAGAAATAATAGTAAACGATAAGAATAAAAGAGACGTTATTAACCTTTTCATATGTGATAAATTTTGTGTGTTTGTAAAAATAGTTACAAAAAGTTCACTGCATTCAAATTCTTGAATAAAGAGCTAACTTTTTTATAGGTTACTCTAAATCAATGACCAATATCTCGGGTCGGTTACCAAGCCTCATCGGTGGGCCCCAAGTTCCATATCCATTTGAAACGATAAAATGGGTGTGTCCAATTTTTTTATACCCACTGCTCAACTCATAGATAGCTTTGGTTATGTAGTTAAATGGCCATAATTGTCCATCATGAGTATGCCCTGAAATCTGAAGGTCAATCCCATTATCAGCCGATTCATTCAGCTTAAATGGTTGGTGATCGAGGAGTATTATAGGTTTACTGGTATCAATTGATGCAAGTAATTCGTTAATATTTTTCCTTTGCTTCCCAGTTGAATAGTTTGATTGTCGATCATCGCGCCCAACTATGTAAAATGAGTTGTCGATTAGTGCTGTACTATCCCTTAAAACTTTTACCCCATGATCTCTGAGGTAGGCTAGTTTCTGCTCAATACCACCAAAGTATTCATGATTGCCGGGTATTGCATAAATCCCCATTGGAGCCTTGATCAGCTCAAAGTATTTCCCTAGCCCGTTATTGACAACAGGAGCAATATCCTCGTCAAAAACGTCTCCTGCCAGCATGACAATATCAGGATGCTGATTGTTAATTTTCTCAACTAATAGGTTAAGCCTTTTGCTTGATATTAAAGTACCCAAATGGATATCAGATACGGCTACAATACGAATTTTTTCAAGTTTTCCGAATGATTTACCTGTCCTTAAGCTGAAGTGATTAATTCTTGGGGTACGAGCATTTATAAATGCGACAACCAGAATAATCGTGGTGATTAAGTATACTGATTTTATGGTAATTATCCTGAACGTTGGATTCGCTTTAAAGTCGAGGAGGTTTATAAATGGAAAAAAATGGTTAATTGCTCTTGCCAGATCAATAAATAGAAAAATTAGTATTAAGTAGAGCATAGCTCCAAGCCAGAAGGATCCAATTTTAACTAAGAATAGCGAAACGTTAGTATTGATAATTCTTTCAAGTATTCTACCCGCGGGGTAGGCGAAGATTATTATCCAAAAGAGGAGTCTTAAGCTAAATGTTTTGAAGAATGATCCGATAAATAGGGGCGAGGTTCGAACGAATATATACCAGTTTACAAGCGCATAGATACTTAAAACGATAGTTAGAAAAATAGCCATTGTAGTTATCTTCATTTTTTACAGACTGTTAAATTTACAAATTGATAATTAGTTTCAATTGATAACAATTAACAGATAAAAATAGTTTAAAAAAGTGATTAAGTATGATATTAAGGATGTTTCATCTATGTGTAAGTTGTTTTATCCAAATGCTAATTTTAATCATAAAACAGAGAACCATTCAGCCATATCTATCGAACATTATTTATTAAATTAAAAATGATATCTTCGATTCTCAAAGCTAATACTATGACTGATTTAGATCAAAAGACTGTAAATCCTCAAATTGAAGAGAGTTGGAAAGAAATTTTGAAAGATGAATTTCGGAAGGAATATTTTTCTCAACTTAAGGTATTCTTGGTTGATGAAAGGAAGCAGCATGTGATTTTTCCTTCTGGCTCCATGATATTCAATGCATTTAACTTTACCCCATTCAATAGCGTAAAAGTTGTTCTTTTAGGACAAGATCCGTACCATGGACCAGGACAAGCCCATGGTTTATGTTTTTCAGTACCACCTGGAATTCAAAAGCCCCCATCTTTAGTTAATATATTCAAAGAGATTCAATCCGATATGGGGATTCCTATCCCTCAAGGTGGCAACCTAGAGAAATGGGCAAAACAAGGAGTTCTGCTATTAAATGCAACGTTAACGGTCAGGGCGCACGAGGCGGGTTCGCATCAGAAGAGAGGGTGGGAGCAATTCACCGATGCAGCAATTACTGCAATATCACGTTATCAAAGCGGTGTTGTATTTCTTCTTTGGGGTGCTTATGCTCAAGCCAAGGGTTCACTTATCGATCAAGAAAAGCATTACGTACTTACAGCACCTCATCCATCGCCGTTTTCTGTAATGAGAGGGTTTTATGGGTGTAAACACTTCTCAAAAACAAATGAACTTCTTCTTTCACAAGGGAAAACGGAGATAGATTGGAGGATAGAGGGCTGAATGGATTTTTATATATCAAGGGGGGTATATCAAAAAGGTAATCAATCCGAAAAGAAATAGAAGAAAGATTAATCAGGTAATCCCGATACACTTCGCTATCGGGATTATTCCTTTCGGTCATGAGATCACTTCGTTATGTTCGTTCAACTTAGAAATTTCAAACCCCTTCGGTTTTTTAAATTTCAGTTTCACGAAAAAAAAACGGTTTCAAATAAATGAAACCGTTTTTAAATTTCTTACAGATCTGAAATCCTATAATTTTGATTCTTATAACCAATAAAAACTATTAGAAGTCTACCCTAAACAGCTTTATTAGTAAGTCGATCTGTGTCCACCACCTCTTTTGTTACCAGCTCCGCCGCCTCTGTTGAAGCCGCCGCCGTCACCGCCTCTGTTGAAGCCGCCACCGCCGCCGCTACCGCCTCTGTTGAAG
>JAYTVX010000403.1:0-3054 GCA_043743775.1 Bacteroidales bacterium
GCAGTAACATCAGAGGGCTTCGTATTGAAAATAATCATGTTCATCTTAGCATATATGTTTACACAATTTGATAACTAGCAACTTGAATTAATTAGTAACCAGTAACCAGCTATCAGAAACCAACAATTTACCTTTCCCAAATGATAGATTTGGTCTGTTAATAAACGTTATTTTTTATTTCATTTTCTCAATTTTAATTACATTTGATATCAATTAACCAGTTTTTAACCAAAAATTATAACTAGAATGACAAGAATTTATTCAACATTACTATTATTCCTGTCTGTTACTTTATGCTTAAATGCACAACAAAAACAGATAGATTGGAATTCACCTGTGCCAGTTGATCCGAATGTTAGAATTGGGAAACTTGACAATGGATTAACCTATTACATCAGAAAAAACAGTGAACCAAAGCAACGAGCCGATTTCTATATTGCTCAAAACGTTGGTGCAATTCTAGAAGAGGATAGCCAAAATGGGCTTGCACACTTTCTTGAGCACATGTGTTTTAACGGCACTAAAAATTTTACAGGAAAGAAATTGTTAAACTACTTTGAATCGAATGGTGTTAAGTTTGGTCAGAATATTAACGCTTACACATCAACCGACCAAACTGTTTATAACCTTTCGGATGTTCCTTCAACCCGCGAAGGGATTATTGATTCCGCGCTTCTTGCTCTTCATGATTGGTCTGGTTTTGTTTCGTTAGAGGATAAAGAGATTGATAGCGAAAGAGGCGTTATCCGCGAGGAGTGGAGAACCGGAAATGGTCCTGAAAGACGGATGAATAAAGAATTGATGCCTGTACTTTATAAGGGTTCAAAATATGCAACCCGCGATATAATTGGTGATATCAATGTTATTAATAATTTCGATTATAGAATGATTAAGGATTACTATCATCAATGGTATCGTCCAGATCTTCAATCAATTATTGTTGTAGGTGATTTGGATATTGAAAAAGTTGAACAAAAGATAAAACAGCTGTGGGGTGATATTCCTAAACGCGAAAATCCTACACCACGACCATATTTTGATTTGCCCGATAATGTTGAACCCTTGATTGGTATCGCAACCGATCCTGAGGCTCGTAACACTATGGTTACCGTTATTATTAAAGAACCAACAACACCAAAAGAATCTAAGAATTTGGGGTACTTAAAAGTATCTCTTGAGCGTACATTAATTTCGAATATGCTAAATGCACGTTTAAGTGAACTAGTTCAGAAACCAAATCCTCCATTTGTTTTTGCGGGTATAGGTATCGGCTCAATGGTAAGAACTAGAGATGCTGTTTATATCTATTCTGCAACTAAGAACGGAATGGTTATTGATGGCTTAAAAGGTATGCTTCGCGAAGCTCAGCGTGTTAAACAATTTGGTTTCACCATAACTGAACTTGAGCGAATGAAAGCTGATTACCTTCGTGGCTTAGAGAATAAGTTCAAGGAAAAGGATAAAGAGAAGAATGAAAAATATGTTAACGAATGCGTTAATAATTATCTTGAAGGTGAACCAATACCAGGGATTCAATTTGAGTATATGTTTGCTGCAAGCATTCTTCCTACTATTTCAATCGATGAGATTAATGCTTATGCAAAAGGTCTAATCACCGACCAGAATATGGCTGTTTCAGTAACCGGTCCTAAGAAGGATGACATAAAAATGCCATCAATTGAGGATCTTTCTAAAGCAATTCAAGAGATAAAGGTTGAAAAGATTGAAGCCTATGTTGATAAGGTTTCAAATAAACCTCTAGTTGAAAAAGTACCTACAGTTGGTAAGGTAACGGCTGTAAATGAAGATAAGGTTTTTGGAACTATCGAGTGGACTCTTTCGAATGGAGCAAAAGTAGTAATCAAAAAAACCGATTTCAAAGCTGATGAAATTCAGCTGAATGCATTCAGTAAAGGGGGTACTTCACTTGCTGATTTAAAGATTCTTCCATCTGCGTCGATGGCATCTCAACTCGTATCAAATGGGGGTGTTGGTGAGTTTTCCAGTACCGATTTAGAGAAAATGCTTGCCGGTAAAGTTGTTAGCGTTCAACCTATAATTGATGAAACCAACGAAGGTTTTATGGGTAGTTCATCACCGAAGGATTTTGAAACGATGCTTCAACTTGTTTACCTTTATTTCACCCAACCTCGCGAGGATGAACAAACCTATAACACGTTCATGGAGAGAATGAAGGCATACTTTGCCAATGCAGGTTCTGACCCACGTATGTCTTTTCGCGATAGCATTTCAGTTATGATGGCTAACCATAATCCAAGGGTAATGCCAATGAACGTTGATTATTTGAACAAGGTTAACTACAAACAGAGTCTCGACTTTTATAAAAATCGATTTGCCGATGCTTCTGATTTTGTTTTTGTTTTAACTGGGAATATTAACCCCGAAGAAGCTAAAGGCTTAATTGAAACCTATATTGGAGGGTTACCTAGTATTAATAGAAAAGAAGTTGCAAAGGATAATGGAGTAAGACCTCCATTAGCAAAGGTTCAGAATATATTCGTTAAACCGCTACAGATTCCAAAATCTTCAATCTATATCTCATATACTGGTAAAGTGGATTATAACCTTGAAAATAAAGTAACTGTTGATATCATTAAGAGTGTTCTTACAACTCGTTATCTTGATGAAATCCGTGAAAAAGAAGGCGCTACTTATGGAGTTGGTGTTAGAGCAAGTGTTACGAATTTCCCAACTCAATCATTTTCTGTTGGAATAAACTTTGATACAGATCCTAAGCTAAAAGATAAAATGATTGGAATTGTTTATAGCGAGATCAAGAGTATGATCGACAATGGACCCTCTGAAGTAAATCTTGGTAAAGCAAAGGAATTCTTATTGAAATCGTACGATCAGAATCAGCGCGAAAATAGTTATTGGTCAAGTGCAATTCGTGCCAAATATGAAAAAGGCCTAGATGTTAACTCGACATACCTGGAGATTGTAAATGGATTAACCATTGCAAAAGTGAAGGCTGTTGCTGAAAAACTTTTCAATCAGGGTAATATTGTAGAGGTTGTGATGTCTCCAAAAGAG
>JAYTVX010000404.1:0-5802 GCA_043743775.1 Bacteroidales bacterium
ATCTTTTGCAATGCCTGTGTAATGTACGAAAACATCATTACCTTCTTCAGTTTGAATAAAGCCAAAACCTTTAGCTGCATCAAACCATTTTACTTTACCGTTCATGTTGATAGATTGTAAAAATTGTAAATTAAAAAAAATATCGCCACAAAGGTGGGTATAATACTTGAATCAACAAGCAGTTAGAGGGCTGTTTTTTTTGCTTCAAAAATAAATTTCACCAAATTAATTTTATTCAAATGATAATCAATTATATACATAATTACCTGTTTGGTAAAACAATAAAGTATTTGTTTTGTTATAATAAAATAAACCTGTTCCTTTGACGAAATTCTTAAAAATCAATAAAAACACAATACATGATTATTTCAAACGATAAAGTTGTATCATTAAGCTATGAGCTTAAGGTAAATGAAGAGATTGTTGACAATGCAGTAGCAGAGCATCCTTTAGTGTTTATTTACGGCCATGGTCAATTATTACCTCTTTTTGAGGAGAAAATAAAAGGTCTTAAAGTTGGAGATTCATTCGAGTTTAAAGTATCCTGCGAGGAGGGTTATGGCCAAGTTAATGAAATGGCTGTAGTTGAACTACCTAAGGATATTTTCTTAGTTGATGGCGAAGTTCCTAGTGATCTTTTAGAGGTAGGTAAAATCCTTCCAATGAGAGATAACGAAGGAAATGCCTTGAATGGAATGATTGTAGATATCAAAGACGAGGTCGTAGTTATGGATTTTAATCATCCACTTGCGGGTCAAGATTTATTCTTCAAAGGTAATGTAGAAGCTGTTCGTGATGCTTCTGACGAAGAACTTAACCATGGTCATATTCATGGTAATAGCAGCTGTGGCGATGGTTGTGGTGATGGTTGTGGTGATAATGAATCAACGAAAGAAGAGAGTGGTTGCGGTTGTGGATGTGGTTGTAACTAATTACCTTACATTATAATTTAAAAGGGTTAAAGTTGCTTTAACCCTTTTTTTATTACTTTTAATAAATATAAGATTATTTTTTCCAATATTTACGTAGAAAAGAAAGTTAAGGATTTTGTTACATTTGCATTAGTAAAACACAAAAGATGAATAATAGAATTTCTAAACTATTGATATTAGGTATAGTATCTGTCTCAATAGCACTTTTGGGCTGTAAAAAGAATGAAACTGTTAAAAATAATTTTACTTTTAATGGGAGTAAATCCATTCTAAGTTATTGTGCACTAGATTACAAGGGTGTGACAACTCATATTCCTCTCACTTTTAATTATGAACTCCTTTTGGCGACATCGGGTATTTCTTATGACGAAACGAGTAAAGAATACACCGGAATAGGGAATACTATAAAATTAAGATTATACTCAGCTGATCCTTTAGACATGTTGCCTGGATTGTACACATTTGATGCTTTTTCGTCAAAAGATTCATTGACTGTTGACCTTGGCTCAATTAATATTAATTACAATTTTGCTACAGGTGTTAGCGATGAAACAAATAGTTTTAAAAATGGTATTATCGATGTTTCGAGGAGAGGTAATATATATAATCTTGAATTTGAGTTTTACACCAACGATGATATTCCAATCAAAGGATTTTATAATGGGCAGATTGAAATACATGATGCTTTGATTAAAAAATAAATGCATTTTATATAAAACCGGTTAAAACCGGTTTTATTATTTTAGTCAGAATGCATTATTTACCTAGTAAACTTAATACTCCATTAATAAACGATAGTGGATGAACAGGATTTCCTGGAATATACAAGTCCGGTTTATATTTTTCTAAAAAAGATCTATTTAGCGCAGGAGATCCAGCAAATATACCACCGCTAATAGCATCTACACCTGCAAGAATTATAATCTTTGGTTCAGGAATAGCATCGTAGGTAATTTGCAGTGCAGCAGCCATATTCTGGTTAATAGGTCCAGTTATAACTAAACCATCGGCATGGCGGGGCGAGGCTACAAACTCAATCCCAAATCTGCCCATATCGAAGTTTACATTACTACAAGCATTTAATTCCTGCTCGCAGCTATTATCACCCCCAGCCGAAACCTGACGGAGTTTTAACGAGCCGCTAAATAATTTTCTAATTTCAGGTCTGATGAACTCTTCCGAAACTCTAATGGGCACATCTATTCCTTCAGTAACGATAAAACCTTCAGGGGTATTCGATGATATTTTATAATCTTTAGTGAACTTTATTTTATCGGGAAATTTAAGGGAGCATTCTCCACAAAAATTGCACTTCCCAAGGTTTAGCGTTACTGGGCTAACATCTATAGCACCAAATGGGCAAACCGACTTAAGCGCATGCTCATCAACCTGAGTTGTCGAAATAATAGGTCTTCCTCTGAATATGCCGGGAACTTCTGCGGTTTTTACATTTGGAATGTACTGCTTACCCTGATGGAATAGTATCTTTAAGTTATCTAACATGGCTATTTAGTTTATAAATCGTGACCGCAATAGGAGAGGTTAAAGCTTTTGTTGCAAATCGGAAAATCGGATATCTCGTTATTTCTAACCGACTGTGCTAAAGCAAGCCAGTTGTGGAACGATGGATCTTTAATCTTGTATAGTGCGAGTTCTCCTTTACTGTTAGTGATTGCACAATGGCAAATTTCACCTCTCCAACCCTCAACGAGCGATAGAGCAAACATATCCCCCCTGGGCTTTAATTCTGGTTCTGAAATACTAGTGAAATTGGGTATATCATTAATCATCATCTTTATATACCCAATCGATTGTTTAACCTCTTCTTTACGAATTTGTGCTCTGGAATATACATCTCCATGGTGTTTGATAATGGGTTGATGATCGATTGAAGAGTATAAATTGTGTGGGTGTGATAATCTAATATCTCGATTTAAACCGCTTGCACGTGCTGCCATTCCCACTGCTCCAATCGCTTTAATCTCATCATTGGTAACAACACCCGTTCTTTCGAAACGAGAGAGTGCGGTTGGTAGCTTAAATAGCTTTGTGCTCATCTCATTGAAATCGGGTTCATACGCGGAAAGTACATCATTTAAACGTTTTGCATGATAATCAGTATAGGGGAAATTGGTTTTACCAACTCGAATTAAGCTCTTTGCCAAACGATTTCCACACCACTCCTGGAAATAGTTGATAATAGGGGTTCTTAACCGTCCAAAAACTGAACTGCCCAGCTGATAGGCAATATCGGTACAAATAGCGCTTAAATCACCGGTGTGTATGGCAAGCCGTTCTAGCTCTAATGCTAGGGTACGGGTAAATTGCAGATCTTTATCTCCCTGAAAATCTGAAAGACTCTCCCATAGATTTGCAAAAGCGGTTGTATGTCCTACTGTTGTATCACCAGCTATACTCTCAGCAAGAATAGTTAAATCTAACAATTTCTTTTTTTGAAGAAAAAGTGACTCAATTCCTCTATGCTGATATCCAAGTTGTACCTCAAGATGCATGATTTGTTCACCATTGCAAATAAACCTAAAATGCCCAGGTTCAATGATACCCGCATGAACTGGCCCAACACCAACCTCGTGGAGTTCCTCACTATCTGCACTATAAAAGGGGTAGTTGTCCATTGTTTTTGTTTTCTTAACCCTGTTATTTGCATATCTAACAGGCTTAAACCATGGATGGTCGGTATATTTTATGCCGAAGTTCTCGTTAATCTCACGTTCAAATTTCTCAAAAGCAAAGTTTAGTTTAGAGAATGAATTTAGCGTTGTCCCCCTGTTTACAATGCACGATGAAATATAAATTTGATGCAAGGAATCATCAGCTACACAGCAGAAGAGTTTAACCGTATCAGCCAATCCATAGCCGAAGTAATTAACACAATGTCTATCATCTCTATCCTTTAGCAATCCAACGTTAGTATCGAAGAAATCGTTATAGGATTGTTCTGGTATATCCTTTAAGGGGATAGATTGATTATTATTTATTGCAACAATATAGTTCATAATCAATTAGTGTAAAAGATTAACTGCATCCTGTATCATCTGAACGAAAAGGGCAGGTGGATTATAGGCTAGATAAACAGCCAATGCTAAAAGGAAGTACTGCGAAAAGGATTCCCACGGATTAATTTTGGGGATTCTCGATTCATCTATCTCTAAGGGTGGTGTGAATAGCAATTTAAACATATTTGAACCAAAGCCCCAAATGATCATTGTAAGAAGAATCAATACGATGAAAAGAATGATTATTCGATGGGCTTCAAATAGCGATTGGAATATCATAAACTCACTGATGAATAGCCCTGAAGGCGGCATCGCAGTTGCCGATATAAAACCGAGTAGTAGAACTATTGCTCCCGCTTTGTTGTACTTAAAATAGTTTCCAACGTCGTATATGCTCTTGCTCTGGTAAACCCTGTAAACCTGATTAAATTGAAAGAAAAGGCTCGGCTTTACGAAGGCGTGGAGTATAACGTGAAGAATTGCGGCGTAAATACCGATACCACCTGCTGCAAGACCAAGCATTACAAGACCCATATGCTCAATACCCGAATATGCAAACATTCGTTTAATATTCTTAATCCGAGTCATATAAACGGTAGCGACGAAAATTGAAAGAAAGGCTGAAATTAGAATTATTGTATTTGCCCAAATACGGATTTCAGTATGTGATATAACAGCGTAAAATCTATAAATACCAATAAATCCGAGGTTCAT
Source organism: Bacteroidales bacterium (assembly GCA_043743775.1). Taxonomy (GTDB): domain Bacteria; phylum Bacteroidota; class Bacteroidia; order Bacteroidales; family Tenuifilaceae; genus UBA8529. Next base: position 4,664 of record JAYTVX010000404.1, read on the forward strand.
CACTATACTTGAGAATAGCGCACCGGCTGGACCAGGTGCCTTATCCTTTGCGTCGATACTTGCAGTGTACATCGGAACCAATCCCGCTTTAGCCGTAAATCCAGTAAAGATGAATAGAAATGAAAGTTTTAACCAGAAAGGATTTAGCTGAGCATAGTTTTTCTGTAGCGCATCAAACGATAAATCGTCAACACCCGCTTGTTTTAGCGATAGGCTAAGGAAAAGGATACCGATAAAAACAAATGTAATACTAATTGCACAGATAAACACATACTTCCAAGCTCCTTCAAGCGCTTGTGCAGTGCGGTGATGATAAATTAGCACCGATGCGCTCAAGGTTGTTATCTCAACGAATATCCACGTAACTGCAATGTGATTTGATAGGTATGCAACCCCAGTTGCAGTTAACAGGAGGGTCATTGCCGAGAAGAATAGACCTCTCGATTTTCTCGATTCATCGTGAGTTGCAATATATCTATACCCATGGAATAGGGCAGGGATTGCAACTATGCTAAGCGTTATAAGCAAAAGCACTCCAAGGGAATCACTTTTGAAGTAACCCACCTCAATCTGATTTGGGTTTAAGAACTGATAAATTGTAAATCCCCAAAGCATTACTGCGTAGGCAATAACCAGAGAATAGTTTACAATCTTACTCCGATTGAAGTAAAGTAAAACACTTATCAATAATGCTCCTGGTAGAAAAAGAGTTATCATCGTATTGTATATTAATCTTTTAAATTTCTTAGTTGGTTAACATCTGGATCCTTCAGAACATCGCCTATCTTATTAAAGAATACTCCGAGTATCAGAACGCTGGCAAAAATATCGAGCATAATGCCTAGGTTAACAAGCATCGGCATTTCGTTTCCAGCGGCTAGGGAAAGGATAAACACTCCATTTTCAATTACCAGATAGCCCATAACATGGGTAATAATCTTCCTTCGGGTTGATATGATATATAGGCCAGTAAATAGCGTTGATAGGGCAACTACGAAGAATGTTTTATCCAGATGGGTATCGTTAATCGAATTTGATAAAATAATTGTGGTTACTATAATTAAGGTGATAACTATTAATGAAATAAAATTTGGAACGAATGGTTCTGCAACACGTGATATTCCATTCTTCTTTATAAC
>JAYTVX010000405.1:0-3848 GCA_043743775.1 Bacteroidales bacterium
GCCAAGGTAGCGCTTGCAAGCCCAAGCGCTTTCAAGAAGTTTCTTCGATCTAAACCCATAATTCTGTTTATTAATCGTTTAAAAACTATGCCCCAAGAATTTGTACTTATTTTGAGATATCAAGAAAGTGAGTCTGGAAATCTTCCCATATCTCAGGTTTTAAGTCTTTCAGAATCCCATTTTTAAGTTCCCCACCATCCTGAAGAATAATCTGGGACTTTTCGTTAAAGTTTGCCCTTAGGGTGAGAGCGAGAAAGTCCTTTAAATGTAAAAACTCCATTTTCAACCACTCTTTGTAACCCTGTGCAATGATTAAGAATTCAGTATCTCTTAACCAATTTGTTGGTTCAATCATATAAACCCAGCCCTCGGAGTAAGGAGATGAATTTATTATTGTAGAATGTGTTAGAAGCTTTTTATTCTGGGCCTTAACTGTTCCTGATATTGGGGCTGTAACATTTAATTGCTTACCCTCCTGTATAAGCGTGAGAAAGTGTTCTCCTTTTTTTATTTTCTCACCAGGATCTTTCATTTTTACTCGGGTAATAGGTCCCGTAATATGTTGAAGGAAATCGTCGACACCTATGCTAACTACTCCATCTTTTTCCATAAAAGCCCAGGTGTGAGATTTGTCAAAATAGAGTCCATCGGGGACAATAATCGATTTTTCATCAAAAAATGTTACGGGAATTGAGTCAAGTGGTGCAGTAGCGATTGCTTTGTTATGCCTTAAATGCTGGATGGATAAATCTACAATAAAGAATAAAACAATGAATGTACCTAGAATTAACAAAGCAATTGGCAGCGCGGAACGATTACTAGCGGGTTTTACAACAATTTCTTTATTATACAATTTATCAATATTTGCTTGTCTTTGGATAGATGCAAGATCAGAATAACCGTTGGGGGTTAAAAATTGTTGCCCATTTGTGAGAACCCATGCTAAAAAATTAATCTCATTCTCATTTGTAGGTTTAACAGAAGCGACTGTATAAATATTTTTGCATAATTCCTTTGGGTATTTTCCAACCCAAACCCCACGTAAGAATAAACTAAAATCTTCGTAAATTCTTTCAGTGTAATCAATTTTACCATTTCCATTTTTATCAATGGGTAATAATGCAATTCCATGAACGATGCATTGATTATTTACATCAAGAATACTTGACGCCTTACAAAAGCCAATTGCATAGGGATCTTTTTGAATTGCGGAAATCAGTCCATCTACACTTTCAACGTTTATTCCATTAATCGTCTCTTGATCTAATTTCAGAAAATTTGCAACATCTATTTTAACTGATTCGCTGTTTACGATATAGTATTTAACTGAATTCTTCTCCCCATTTACCAGAAGGGTTCTCCAATACCTTTTCTCTTGGTTAATTATTGATTGAGCAATTAATTCTGGGGTTAGACCTTTCTGTGTAATTTCATCATAGAAAGGATTTTTCGAATTAATAATTGGCACGATTGCATCCACTCCAACCACCATCTTCCATACCGAATCACTGTTCATATCTGAAAAATAATCATTCGAGATAAAGCATAATTTCCCTTCTTCTCTTAGAATGCTTGATTTTTCGGGCCCCATGAACTTTGTTACTTTAATTTTCACTTTGGGATTTACAGAGCAATATTCTTTAGCCCAATTTGAAGTAAGATTATATAGATCTGGAGTACTCATAATACTAATTGAATCATGAGGATTCAAGTTGCTATTCGCAATAGCTTTTTGATTGCTTATAACTAAAAGCAAGTTAAAAGCAATGAATATTAAGGTTGTAGTTTTCATAGTTGGAATATTTAAATTTATTGTTCTTATCAAAAAATGATTGACTAAAAAGATACTTCAAAAGCAACTAGCTGGTTTACATATTTTTATCAGCCACAAAAAACATTAATCAATTATAATGCCGAGAAAATATATTATTCTTATTACTGTATTTCAGCGCATTAGCAAATTACTGTTTACATTACTTACACATCATATTGTTTAATTATTATACACCACTCCTTTTAGTCATATTTACACTTCTGATTGTTAATTACTTAACTGAACCGTATAAATACTATGCATGTGTTGCATTATTCAACATTCTTGACGTTTGATTTTATATTAATTTTCAGAGTGTGCTCTAAAACATTAAAAATCTTTAGAGTTAACGTGGAATTAAGATGAGGAGATCTTAACTAAACTTCGATAATCATTTTGAAGTAAACGGCCTCTAACTGTTTTACTTTTGAAGTTCACTGTAGCAAACTCAAATTACCAACAAGGGATTTTCGAACACAAATTCTAAAACATCCTACAAGAATTAAAAATTTGTGTAGATATTTCTAGAAATGTGTTCGTTGGATTTCAGAATCCTTTCGAATCAATATCTATAAACTCAGAATTGCAGCTATAAATAATATTAGAATTGTAGTAGGTGAAGCTAAATAAAGGTTAAATCTATCGGGTTCGCTCAACACTCTATGAGTTAAATTTTTAGCATGATCGTAGCCAAACATTATAAAAATCAAAACTGCATGGATTTCCCATGAGTAGCCGATACGTCCAGTACTAATGATTAAATCATTTCGTATTACGCCAACAGCAATTAACGATATTAGAGCTGCGAATCATTGGATTCCGTTTTACGATATACCCACCGATAAAAAAATAGTAAAGGACACAATAAATAGCAGCAAAAAAAGTAGACTCCATATAATTCTCAATAATTAAGAATCTCCTTTGAATATAATTAAGAAGTATAGAACCAATCAATATCTCCTCATTAAGGGTATAGCCTATAATAATAGATGAAAATTGAAACCGATAATATCCTTATTGAGACACCAGCAATACTCGCAATCGAAGGGATCAATTGAAATGAACCAAATCCAACTAGAATCAATATCGACAAAGAGGAAATAGTGGTTTTAAGGGATAACTTAAGACCTGTCCATTCAAGATAATCATTTGGACAAAACCTTCGAGCAAGAAAAACAATGAGAAATGTTCCCAATAGCAAATGCCAACATCCGGGAAATATATTGTATGAAAATGAAAGAGTAATCAGAATAATAAGTCTTATATAAATTGATGTTGCGTACTTCCTTGAAAAATCTTTAACTACCTATCGGTCCAAAATTGACGATGGATTATCTACATAATTTAATAACCTTGGGTTTAACCAGTTTCTCAAAATCTTTGAACGCAAGTTTTATCAGCTCACGATGTGAACCTGCATTAAAAGCAATTTCCTCATCCTGCGTTAATCTCTCAGCAACATAAACCTCCATTCCATAAAGGTTTCCAAAAGGTGGCATTGCGCCAACCTCACAATCGGGGAATAAAACGCTAAACTCCTTCTCCGATGAGATCTCAACTAGATTAGCATGAATAGCGCTTTTAAACATCTCTAGGTTGATTTTACATGAAGCAGGCAATACGGCCATCATCATTTTGCCATCGGCATTAAGCACTACTGTTTTTGCTAAATCCTTTCCGGAAATATGAGCAGAAGCGGCTATTCTTTGTGCGGTATAAGCCAGCGAGTGATTGATTGTAACATACTCGATCTTATGGCTGTCTAGGTAATCCTTTACTTTTTTAACGGGCATAACGACCTCCTTTTTTCTCAAAAGTTACACCGCAAAAAAAATAAAATCAACTTAATAGTAAAGAAATAAAAAAGTTTTTGACGTCAAGAACAATCCTAAACTTATATAAGTCCTAGGTGTTTTACAAACGGACATATCCAGTTTTCTGAAATCTAAAATATTATTCAACAATGATACAAATCATCATTACTGTATAATACTGACCATCAGCACTAACTATATATTCTGCTGAAATATAATTT
>JAYTVX010000406.1:0-10357 GCA_043743775.1 Bacteroidales bacterium
GAATATTTTAATACCGTTTTCCCTAGCGTACATACGGCAGTACTGCTGATTGGCAGCATACTTCTGATCAGATCCAGTAGGATTACAATCGAAAGTAAAAAAGGTGCGGGTAGGATCTTCAACAGTCAAACCGTTGTTCAAAAGATTCTTAACCACGTTGGCTCCGCCAAAATCGCGGGCAGCACGGGTATCAATCAAAATATCAACAATCTCCCCAGCACTAACAACATCCCTATTGCTGTGGGTGGTAATTATTTTCTCGATTAGATTCATGGGTATTGAATTTTAGCTATTATTTTTTGTAATAGTTTGGCTAAAGAAATTTTGGCAAAAAAACTTCCGTCTTCTAACTTCGGACTTCCGTCTTAAAACTACAGTTTCAGCCTATCCTTAAATGGTTCAAAAGTCATAAAATCGGCATGATGAACTACGAATGCTTCTGTAGAACGCTTCACCATGTCACCCTCACCAGCATGGGTAGCAATGATATGACATACTGCAGCTGGAACATTGCACATTTCGGCTAGAGAAACACCTGAGAAGGGATGACGAAGATACTTACCATAGGAACCTTGAACCGATTTACCGTCCTTTAGTTCGTACTCAAGAAGTTTCCCAACATCGGCAAGAATAGCACCAGCGGTTAGCACATCCATATTAACTGGAAGATCTGCTTTGAAAAATTTATTCATTTGATCTCCACAATCTTTTGCGATATGAACCACTGCACGTTTATGTCCCATGAAAGTAACCTTCAAGTCAGGGCCGCATAGCAATGTGAATGGAATAGTATTTAAATCGGCTGGAGTTAATACACTTTTTTGAAGAGCCAATGCCCATGTTCTTGTTGTATTCAGACGAATGGTTTCATCTTTGATCCAATCCAATTCTGGCCAAAGTTGTTTGGCTTGTTCAATGAATTTTGGTTCAATCTCTATCTTTATCATAGTTTTCCTTTTTTACGTATAAAAAATGGCCCTATCTTTCAAATATAGAAAGATAAGGCCATATAAAAGTTTAATTATTTAAGTTTTGCTATAATTGCATCAGCCATTTGTTTTGTAGAAGCAGCTCCATTATTAATTACCTCTTGCTTGCCGCTCATTTTCAGCATATCATAAGCTCTTACTTTACCCTCAGCAACAACTTGTAGAACTGCAACTTTAATGCGATCTGCAATTTTATTTTCACCAATATGTTCAAGCATCATCACTGCCGAAAGGATCATGGCAATAGGATTAACGATAGATGTCTCGAAGTCAGCGTATTTTGGTGCAGAACCGTGGGTTGGTTCAAAAACACAAACGCCTGTTTCTGGATTAAACTGTGCCGAAGTCGCAAAACCCAATCCACCAATTAAACCGGCAAATGCATCGGAGACGATATCCCCAAACATGTTTTCAGCTACAATTACATGATAGTTTTCGGGATTTTTGGTAAGCCACATCATCATTGCATCTATATTAACATCTTCAACCCTGATGTTAGGATACTCATTTCTACTCATTTCCTGAGCAATTTTAAGCATCATGCCAGATGTTTCGCGGATTACATTTGGCTTCTCACATAGAGTAACTTTATCAAAACCACGTTTTTTGGCATATTCAAATGCGGCTTTAATGATTCTTGTAGAATATTTTTTTGTTACGATTCTTGTTGATACGGCCAATTCTGGTCTTGGGCACCAGGCAAAGTTTTCTTTAAACCGGGGATGGGTCATAAGCGCATCATAAACCTGATCGCCTGGATTTGTCCATTCAACACCACCGTATAATCCTTCTGTATTTTGGCGGAATATCATACAGTCAACAATTGGCTCATCGCTGCCACCTTTAGCATTGCGACGAACAAAATTCAGAGGGTTTCCGGGTAAGGTAATACATGGTCTCATGCAGATATCCAAACCAAACTTTTGACGCATGGTAACAATTGGGCTATAGTAGATAAATCCTTTGTCTTTTAATTTAGGATCTAATTCTGCTGTAGCTTTATCTTTTGGCTTTGAAGTAATTGCACCAAAAAGACCAATTTTGTGTTGCTCTAATAATTTAATGGTGCGATCGGGAAGGGGATTACCTTCGTTACACCAAAAGTCCCATCCTATATCACCGTTAACATACTCTGCATCGAATCCGGCTGCATCAAGCACGCGAATTGCTTCTTCTAATACAACTTTTCCAATGCCATCACCCGGCATGGCCACGATTGTCCTTTTTGCCATAAGATATTGTTTTTATAAGGGATTAATAATTATTTGACTTTCAATAAATCTCTCTATTCTTCAACACTTATCGTTTTGTAAATTTATCGGTAAAACTAGATATTTTTCAAATACGAACAAATTTAAAAAACAGGAAGGAATTATGTTGTAAAACTTAAAAATGGCTTTGCTTATATATTTCTAGAAACAGTTATTCGTGCATTCGTAAAATTTAGTAAATATATCTATAGATTGATACTAATTAAAAGGGTCATAGACCCTTTTGATTTTATAAATTAACGGCTTATTTGAATAGTATTACTTTATCGGGGTATAATCGTCGACCAAATTACTATGTCTTTTTAATTCGTGTGTATTCGGTTTTACTTCTTGTACTTAAGAATTATTTAGTAAAACACCTGCTTGCCGAAATGCCAGTGCAAGGAAGGTGTTGTCTGAAAATAATCTTGGTAATAAAAATTTGCAATTAAATTAAAAAATAATTAATATTGCATTAAATATCATTCAAAGTATTTATAAATAATAATATAATGACTGAATTATCGGACAATAAGCGATTAATTGAAAAGGATTATGATTTGATCGAGGCCTTGGGAGTGTTCATTAAACATCACCGATTACTGCAAAATAAATCTCAAAGTTTACTGGCTGAAGAGGCTGGTATTGTTCGTTCTACTTTAAGTTTGTTTGAACGGGGTGAGAATACAAGTGTAATTGTATTTATTCAACTCCTACGCGCATTAAACCTATTACATCTACTTCAGGAGTTTCAAGTTAAAGAGCAAATCAGCTCTAATCAATCAACCAAGTTTGATAAGCTAATGAGAAGTCGAAGTAGGGTATATAGAAAAGTTAAAATAAAACCCGAACCTAAATCAGACTGGTGTTTCTATTAATTTGAGTCACTTCTCTTGGGTTTTGTTTTCGAGGAAATCATTTCTGGTGATAAAGGATTAGCCCTAATGACTTTAATTATATGATAGGAATTTAATGTGACTGTTGGTATATATAAAAAAAGCCCCAGATTTCTCTGGGGCTTTGCTCGTTTTGAGCGGTCCGGACGGGACTCGAACCCGCGACCCTCGCCGTGACAGGGCGATATTCTAACCAACTGAACTACCGAACCGTGTTTCTCTGTTCTAAAGCGATGCAAATGTAATCGATCCTTTTGAATTTGCAACGTTTCAGCCAATAAAATTTTAAAATAATTTACATTATTTTAAAAGTACGAATAAAAGGCAAGGGTATCAACGTTTTATGTAATTTGCTAGATTTAATGGAGGATGGAGTAATGTGAAAAAATACAAATATTACCCTTTGATCAATTACTAAACACCCAATTTATTTGAAAATGGTGAAATGTACGTTACCATAATAACGTTCTTGGTGATACCTTGGATGGGTCTCAAACTTATAATTACCCGAATGTTCCAAAATCAACCACCCATCAGGTTTAAGAAGACCCTTCTCAAAAATCAGATCAGGGATTGTATCAATTCCAGCGAGTTCGTAGGGCGGATCGGCAAAAATGATATCGTATTTGTAGTTGCAGGCTTTTATATACTGAAATACATTCCCCTTGATGGTATGGATTTGTTTTAACCCTAGCTCCTTGATAACTCCCGAAATAAACTTTAGGTGATTTAAGTTCAGCTCTACTAAATCTATCCGATTCGTACCCCTTGAAGCGAATTCAAAGCTGATACTTCCAGTCCCAGCAAACAGATCGAGGACTTCAATCTCCTCAAAGTCAAAATTATTCAGGATGATGTTGAACAAACCCTCCTTCGCAAAATCAGTTGTAGGGCGAACCTTGAAATTTTTGGGCGGATTAAAAGTCTTGCCCCGATACATTCCGCTAACTATTCGCATAAAGAGAGGTTAAAAAGGTTCCAGTAGATGTTTTTGTACTTTGTTAGTGAATAGGCGTAGTGATGCCCATCAAAGCTATAGCGATTAAGGGCTTTATTAAAATATTGAGCTAATAACAGTTCTAATCCTTCGGCATCAGTGATTGAGCCACATAGATCAATTTCAGTCACACTTGGTTCTATACCTGCCAATTTGCAGGTGTTAATTAAGTGATATGCTGTATCATTAGTATCTAGATAGTTAAAAGAACAGCAGTGCTGCAGCTCATTGTTCTTTGAGATGACATTGATAAAGAACTGCTCGCTGAAATGGCTTAATATTAAGGGTTCATCCTTTGCCGCTTTAATTAAACTGGAGTAGTTTATCAAAGGTGATGCATGTCCAATAAACGAAGTTCTTGGTTGATGAATTAGCCATTGTGCTGCGAGGGAAGAAGGTAATGCAAAAATAATTGTTGACTTTGATTCCACTAGATTATTAAACCTTACTTCGTAGAGATTTGGAAGTGGATGTACAAGTTCAAAGAGTTGTTTTGCTTTTTCGGGTGTGAAGAACTCTGTGGGAACAACGGTAAATAGTGGTGAATCAAATGATAATAAAACATTTTTGTAGCTGCGAGCAAGCAAATCGTATAGCGAAAAATATTGACCTACTGCATTTTCCCAATCATCGTTTATTGATAAACTTGTATTAAATGGGAAGGATACAAATGATACGTACATATCTCTTACCGTATCGTTAATGCAGAAGGAGATTCCATTAAGTGACACCTGAACAGCAAGGTTGTAGGACTCACTCCGATTTGGATCAAACGTTTCGTCAAATATTTCTATTTTCTCCATTTTATTCTGTTTTGTTATCCTTTATGTAACGAGTTATTTTAGCTGATGCGATTAACAAAGATAATCATAAAATTAAAGTCTAAGAAATTAGGAGAAGAGGAGTCAGGAGTCAGAAGTCAGAAGACGGGAGACCGAACACCGAACACCAAACACCAAACACCAAACACCAAACACCAAACACCAAACACCAAACACCAAACACCAAACACCAAACATTAATTCTATAGGCCCTAGCGAACTTATTCAAAGTAAAATTGAAAGTGATCATAAAACCGTTTAAAAAGGAACAACTATGCTCGAATAAGCTTAAGTTTGCTTTCGATTATTTAAAATTTTATCATTGATGTTGAGGAATCGTTTAAAAGATATTATTGTTTCAAATATTGGCTTTAAACCCACAGCAGGACAGGAAATTGCTATTGATCTTTTATCGCAGTTCGTGATACAACCAAGCAGTAATCAATGTTTTTTGCTGAAGGGATACGCGGGTACTGGAAAAACATCGCTCATTGCAAGCTTTGTAAAAACATTATCGACCTTTAAGATACCATATGTACTCCTCGCACCAACAGGACGCGCGGCTAAGGTTTTATCATCATACTGTGGTTTCCCCGCTTTCACCATTCATAAGTGGATTTACCGCCAAAAGGGAATGAAGGATGGCGTTGGTAGGTTTGATCTGAATATTAACCCCCTGAAAAATGCAATTTTTATTGTCGATGAGGCCTCAATGCTCTCGAATTCATCATACGAGGATAGCATCTTTGGTTCAGGCAAACTCTTGAACGATTTAATTGAATTTGTTAACCGTGGGTCAGGTTGTCGATTGATGATTGTCGGGGACGTAGCGCAACTTCCGCCGGTTGGGTTAAGCATTAGTCCAGCCCTAGATGCTGTCGTACTCGAATCGTTTGACTTGGATGTGATTCAGGCCGATTTGACTGAGGTTGTTCGACAGGAGGAGGGATCGGGGATTCTCCATAATGCAACTATAATAAGGGAGATGCTCGATTCGGATATTATTGAAATTCCAACCTTTGAACTGAATGATTTTAAGGATATTCAACGGTTACCAGGGGCGGAATTGATCGAAACGCTAACCTATGAATATGAAAAATTTGGTCGCGAGGGGAATGTGGTTCTCTCGTATTCCAATAAAAGGGCTAACAAGTACAACGAGGGTATACGGAGTAGGATACTATGGAAAGATGAGGAGTTATCGGTTGGCGATTTCTTGATGGTGGTTCGGAATAGCTATTTCTGGGTTGAGGATAAACCGGAAATAGGATTCATTGCAAATGGCGATATCGTTGAGGTTACACGTATCCGAAAACATTCTGAATTGTATGGATTTAGGTATGCCGATGTTACCATTAAGCTGATCGATTACCAGAATCAGGAGATCGATGTTAGAATTCTTCTTGATACTCTTACCCTCGAAGGACCTTCGCTCACCACGGCACAAAACAAAGAGTTGTACAACAAGATCTCTGAGGATTACCAGCATGTTAAGACAAGACCTGAAAGATTAAAAAGGATTAAGGAGGATCATTACTTCAACGCAATTCAGGTAAAATTTGCGTATGCCGTTACCTGTCACAAAGCGCAAGGGGGGCAGTGGCGGAACGTATTTGTCGATCAGGGATTCTTTAAGGAAGATATGATTTCGCGCGAGTATCTTCGATGGCTGTATACCGCTTTAACCCGAGCCACCGAAAAGGTGTACCTTGTTAACTTTGATGATAAGTTCTTTTAATGATCATCCTGTTTTATGTAACTTTCCTTGACATTTCCCTTTAACTTCCGTAGTTTTATACACTAAGAGATAAATGATGAAGAGGACAATTCTGATTATTCTTATCATATGCTTAACATTAACCACATGCGGACCGGATGTTAAGTTTGTTGAACCACAACCTCAAGGAATTTCAAACCTCAACTCAATTCCAAAAGCATATCATGGATACTATAAGAACCAATCCGATAGCACATACCTGATTATTGATTCATTCTCAATAAAAAAGGAGTGGAGAAGTACCGAATGGATTAATCGTGATAGCATGGAGAAAGAGCTTAAGATCCCAATTAAAAGCGATACAACCCTGCAAATCAAAGATAAGTTAATGTTGGATAAAATTACGGACAGGTTAACTTTAGCGATCAGCCTTGGCAAAGACTCGGCAAAAATAAGGATTAAAGGTTTTGAAACTCTTTTTGCTCTATCCGATAGCCAGCTGGTACGAACCTATAAAAGGTTCTGTTTCTTAAACTTTAGGACAAAAGATGGATATTGGTTAGTGAAAACGCTCAGGTTAAAAGGCGATTTGCTTGATTACTCGGAGCTGATCGATTCGAAAGATATTGATGATTTCAATGATGTAACCAGAATAACAGCCATTAAAGATACTACATCAGGAAAGATTGTTGAGTATCGATTAAACCCAACACATAGGGAGTTGCGACGAATTCTTAAAGGAAAAAAATTGGAGAATAGCTATAAGAGAGTTTTAACCCAGAATTAAGAAAAGCCATATAAAAAGAGGCTGTCTTAAAAGCACTTTGTGTCCCTTTGTGCTAACCCTGACTGCCGTCAGGCAGGCTTTGTGTTACTTGGTGGTTAAGATAAAACACTGAATCACAAAGTATCACGAAGTACAAATAAAGTATCACAAAGGGAAAATATGTTTGATTTTTCACTTTTAAGACAGTCTCTTCTTATTTCAAAACCCCCAATTAGAATGCAATATCAACTCCTATTGCAACTACATACGCTTTATTGTTAATGTCAACAGGAGCGCCTGATGCTAGAAGTGATTTGATCACTTTATCTTTCCAAATGGTTCTGCCTATACCTAAATCAATTTGGATTTTCTCTGTTACCTTATACCCTGCACCAATGCCTAGATTTAAGTTGTCGTATTTAACCGCTTCGTAAGCTCCAAGTTGGGCGTAGTATAGCTCTTGATCGGAATAACCGAAATGAATGTATTTACAACCAGCGCTTAGTTGTAGCTTAGGCATTAGTTGGTAGTTAAGCCCTAATGCTACATGATAGCAATCGCCTGCTTTGCCCGAAATGTCTGCACCAGTTGATGTTTTGCCCCAATCGGCATTCTTCTGGAAGTAGTAGTTAAAGTCGAGTGCGGTTGTAATTTTATCGTTAACCTTATATGATACTCCAGTGTAAAGCGCTGCAGGTAGATCACGATTTGATTTTGCTCCGTCCACTACAAGTGTTTTGACAGTGCCCTTGTTATCTTTGGTCTCAAATTCAAGCTTCACCTTTGTTTCGTAATGAACGGCAATATTAAGCTTTTCGGAGAATGAGTAGTTTACACCAATTATTCCACCAAAACCACGGGCCTCATTTTTATAATCAACAGACATGATTTTATCGGGCGAAGTACCATGGAAAACCATGCTCGCTTTTGTAAGGTTATTTGCTATAATGTAGCGACCTCCAATTGAAGCAGAAATTTTATCAGTAATTGCATACGAAACGGAAAGTGGAATAGCAAGGTAATACGATGAAGCTTTAAGCGATTGATTATTGAAACTCGAATACCCCGCAGGTGCAAGCGCTGCAAGGAATTGGTATCCCATTAGGTTAGTGTTAATTGAACCTTCAGGGTAATTGGCTGAGGCACCGCCACCAGTAACGTAAGCACCACTCGAAACCGCTAACTTTCCTTTTTTGAAAGCCGCATATAGTGCTGGCAAAAATGGGTCGTTCCCATCCTGTTCGGATGTTTGTTTACCAATTAATGGGTTAAGCGTGAAGGAGTGCTGTGGTTTACGGAAAAGGGTTTGATTGTTAAGGCTGATGTGAAAGCCATCATTTAACTTAACAAGCCCAGCGGGGTTGTAGTTAACAATATCTGCACCATCGAGTGCTGCATTTCGAGCGTTGGAGCGAATCCATTTGGCGCTCATGTTTGCTAGATTATCCATTTGGGCGTTTGCTCCGAATGGTGAAATCATGACAATTAAAAAAGTTGTAAATAAAAGAAGTCGTTTCATCTTTATAAGAAAGTTAAATTGTTAATGAAATGATTACAATATCAATACAAAGCATTTATTAGTAATGCTTTAAGCAAAGTTTTGATAACGTAATTGGTTTACTGTAAAATGAAGAGTATAAGAAACCCCTAAATTTTAAGAGGTGAATTTAGAAAAAAATCTAATTGATATCCCGAAACGAGGTGAAAATATTGAAAATCAAACGTATGTACAATATCTTATATTAATGTTCAGTATTAATGTAGAATAAATCTATTCACCTATAATCTTAACAAGTACCCGTTTTCTTCGTTTTCCATCAAATTCGCCATAGAATATTTGCTCCCAAGGGCCGAAATCGAGTTCGCCTTCGGTTAATGCTACCACAACCTCACGCCCCATAATGGTTCGTTTCAGGTGAGCATCGGCATTATCCTCAAAACCATTATGTTTATATTGCGAGTAGGGTTTTTCTGGCGCAAGTTTTTCGAGCCAGACCTCATAGTCGTGATGCAATCCGCTCTCATCGTCGTTAATAAAAACGCTTGAGGTGATATGCATCGCGTTTACCAGAACTAATCCCTCCTTGATGCCGCTTTCATCCACACAGCGTTTAACATCGCGGGTTATATTAATCAGCTCGCGTCGGTTTTTAGCTTCGAACCAAAGCTCTTTACGGTAGGATTTCATCTAAATTGAAGTATAAAACAGTATTTTATTTCTCAACTGACATTTTTGTTCCGCAGGATGAGCAGAAAGGTAAATGAGCAAAATTTTTGTTGCCACAATTCCCACAATTCTTAAATAGCTCAAGCCCACAATGTCTGCAAAAATTGGTCACAAGTTTATAGGTCTCTGTCTCTGTATTTTTAGTTGAAGGAAATTCCCACTTTTTAATAATGAAATCTTTACCGCATGAAGGGCAAAAATGATTCTCAAGAGCTTTTTCAGCAACTCCTACTTGCACATTCTTTGCTCTCTCCTGGGTTGAAATTTTCAACTCTTCCTGTTTCTTTTCTAAGAATTGTCGAATTGTCTTGATCGCATAGTATCCAAGACCTGCTGAAAGTATTATACCCACAGCGTAACGGACATATCCTCCATAACTAGGTAAGTAAGGGACAAGCCCAAAGAAAAAAGCATAAAAAGAGAATAATGAAAAACCAAAAAATAATGGCCAGAATTTATTTCGTCTGAAACGTATGAAAAAGAAGATGCCTAATGCTAAAATAGGGGCAACAAAAAGTAGTCGAATGAGAAAAACTTTTAGATCGAAACGCTTTAATTCGCTGTAATATTTTATTTCTGCTTTGTCTTTTTCCCTGTAAACTAAATCTTGAAATTCTTGTTGATGCTTTAGCTTTAAATCAATCTCTGTTTGCTTCTCATTAAGTTGTAAACGCCAGTCCTGCTCAATCTTATA
>JAYTVX010000407.1:0-1834 GCA_043743775.1 Bacteroidales bacterium
GGGTACGACGAAGCTTATCTTTTATCTGACCGTAAATTGGGCGGAAGCGACACCTACGCAACCGGGTTAGCCCTTTCTACCATGCTTAGGCACTTAGGATTCTCAAAGGACTCAAAAGAACCATTTATCATCCTTGCCGGTCGTCAAACCAGCGATGGCGATACCGCTCACGTTCCCTCACAGGTGGCTGAGAACTTAGGTATTCCCCAAGCTACATTTGTTGAAAGCGTGAATGCCGATGGCAATGGAAACGTAATTGCAAAACGTATTATCGAGGGCGGTTACCAGATGATGAAGCTACCCATGCCTTGCACCATCTCGTTGACTCCAACCGGAATTCCTCCCCGCAAGCCATCCCTTACCGGAACAATTAAGGCCCGGAAATATGTAATTAAAGTTTTTGGAATTGTGGATATTGGGCTAGGAACCGAGAAAATCGGTATCAACGGATCACCGACCATCGTGAATAAGGTTGAGAATATTGTAAGTGAAAGGGCTCCCGTTATTATGTCGACTGGACATAATGATGCTACCCTTGTTGATAGCATGATTGCCAACTTTAAGAAGGGCAAAAATGTGCTGGAGGTAAAGGAGAAAGCAGAGAAGAAGGTATCCGAAACTTTTGATTTCCCTATCCAGGACATCAGAAACGGTGCAAAAGGGATCCTTACCTGGGCAGAGGTTGTTAACGGAGAGATCTCCCGTCCTTCCATCGAGTTGCTAACACCTGCACGTAGATTGTGTGATCAGCTGGGAAACGATACCAAAATCACCACCCTTTTGATTGGCAAGAATGTGAAAGGGCTTGCACAAAAACTTATTGAACATGGATCGGATGAGGTAATCGTTGTTGAGAATGATAAACTCGAGGAGTATTTGGTGCTTCCTTTCTCGTCCATCTTTGCACAAGTAGTCAAGGAGCGTAAACCTGAAATTGCTCTTTTTGCAGCAACCACATCAGGTCGTGAGCTTGCACCCCGCATTGGGGTTAAAACGGGTAGCGGTGTAACAGCTGATTGCACTGGACTCGAAATTGGCGAGTATGTCGACAAGAAAGAGAAAGTGATTATTAAACCGATACTCCAATCGCGACGCCCCACCTATGGCGAGAGTAAACTGGCTACCATTCTGGGTTTTGAATTCCCTCAGGTCTCAACAGCCCGCGCCGGTACATTTGAAGTTCCCTCAAGAGTTGAAGGACGTGCAGGTATTGTCTCCACGTTTAACCCAGTTCTTACCGATGATGATTTTAGGGTTGAGATTTTAAAAACCGTTCGTGGCGGAGGTAGCCTTCAAAATCTTTTCGAAGCGGATATCATTGTTGCTGGAGGTAGAGGAACTACTGTCGATAATCTGGATTTAGTGAAGAAGTTAGTTGAAGCCCTAAAATCCAACGGGGTAAATGCTGAGTGGGCCTGTAGCCGTGTAGTGGTAGACGAAGGGGTTGCGGAATATGCGCATCAAATCGGTCAAACCGGTAAAACCATCAGGCCAAAAGTATATATCTCGGTTGGTATTTCGGGAGCCATTCAGCACATTGCGGGAATGAAGGAGTCTGAGCAGATTATCGCTATTGATCATAATCCCAAGGCATCGATATTCCACTTTGCCGATTTTGGCATCGTAGGAGAATACCAGGATATCCTACCCGAAATAATTGAACGTGTAAAAGGTGGTTTCACATTTGGAATAGAACCAAAAAAATAAAATGCTCGTTTTATTGAAGAGAGCTGTACAAGGTTTAAACCTTGTGCAGCTCTTTTTTAATGAGTAAACTTCACCAATCTCAGAAAACACGATTATCCTCTTTAGAAAATATTTAATTATAAGATGT